>CAJXVQ010000065.1 GCA_913060685.1 uncultured Verrucomicrobiales bacterium | reverse complement strand
AGATCAGCCTCGGTCTCGTGGGCTCGGAGATGTGTATAAGAGACAGTTGTTGATGACCTTGAGAATCGCCTCCGGTGACGAGCCGTGCTGCCAGTAGCTGTCGTTCAATGCCGGGCCCTGTCCTCCGGCCAGAGTGGGACCGTGGCAGTTCAAGCAGAGTTGGGAATAGATGGTTTTTCCGCGCTCGAGGTCCGCGCCGGAGGCGGTCACGACACCGAGGGCGCAGAGGAGTGATACTAGAGATTTCATGATTCGTAGGGTTGTTCCGGGTTCGTGGAGATTGGGTAAATGATCGGCGCGATTCATTTCGTGTCCTTGCTGTCCTTGGCTGGCGCAATTGCCCAGCCGTGCCCCTTGGGAATAATGGGTTCCCCGGCCGGAATCTCTGGGATCTTCCCGAGCGGTGCCAGTGTCTTGGCCCACGCGGTGTGCTTTGCGGCCATCTGTTTGACGACACCCGGATGTTCCGCCGCGAGGTCGCTTTCTTCCCTAGGATCTTTCTCCAGGTCGAACAGCTGCCACGGATCCTTGTCGTGTTGCTTGTAGAGCCGCCAGTTCTTCCAGCGGACCGCGATCAGATGCCTGCGGACCGCGTCGCCCGGCTCGTTGTTGAGCCAAAACAGATACTCGTGCCCCTCGCCGGTCCGCTCTCCCTTCAGGTAGGGAAACAAATCGATGCCATCACAGTGATCGGGGATCGCTTGGCCGGCCAAGGTCGCAATCGTGGCATAGAAGTCGAAGTTGGCGACCAAACCGTCGTGCTGCTTCGCCTCGGGAAGTCTCCCGGGCATGGAGAATATTGTGGGCACGCGCACCCATCCTTCTTTTTGGGTCCCTTTTCCTTTCCCGCCGGTGTAGGGCTTTGACGACGCGCCCTCGCCGCCATTCCCCCCATTGTCGCTCGAGAAAATGACGAGGGTTTTCTCACGTAACCCCTCCTGCTCCAGCGCGCGCAACAGCTTGCCCACCTGATCGTCGACCGAGACGATCGCGCCGGCCAGCTTACGTCTGGCACCCTTGGCCTTGGTTCGCTCCATCAAACTCTCGGGAGCCTCGATGCTGGGTGAGTGGACCGCCGCCGGTGACCAGTAGAGAAAAAAGGGTTCCGCCTTGTGGCGTTCGATGAAATTAACCATCGAGTCGCCGTCGTAATCGGTCAGCCAAATCTCCTCGCCGGCTTCATTGATGCAGAAGTACTTTGATGTGCGGAGCTTCCGTTTGCCCGCGGGTTGATCCGTGAGTTCTTTCTTGGTGTAGACCTTTCTTGGCGGATCCTTCGCCACCTCGGTAAATCCCACCTGCAGAGGGCCTTGCCTTTTCGAGCCCAAATCCCATTTGCCGATCTGGCCGGTGACATAACCTCTGTCGCGGAGGAACCTCGCCAGCGTCGGACGGTCCTCTGGAATCGGAAGCCCGCGCGACATGCCATACTTCCCGAATCGCTGCGCGTATTGCCCCATTATCAGGCTGCACCGGCTCGGACAACACGGTGGATTGGTGATGTAGGAGGCCGTGAAGCGGACGCCTTCGGTCGCAAGTCGGTCGATGTTCGGCGTCGGGATGTCCTTGCACCCGTAACAGCCGATGTCCCCATATCCGAGGTCGTCGATGTAGATGAGGATGATGTTTGGCTTCGCCTGCCCCGGGCGATCCGGAGGGACAGCGGCAGCGTGCTGGCCGGTCGCGACAGCCACAAAAATGAATCCGCAGAGACGACGGAACGCTGCAAAGTGAACATGGGAGAGGACTTGATAGATTCGTTTCATTCGATTTCAGCAGTTGGGTCTACTTCGCTTTCTTGGGTGGACTTGATGGGTTCTTCCGTCTGACTTTTCAGATCACGGGCAAGAAGGAACTTCCGGTATCCAGCCAGCCAGGCCTTGGTCTTCTCAGGTCGGGATTTCACCAGATTTCGTTTCCAACTCTTCCGCAGCGCCTTGTCGTAGAAGCGCGGGCCCTGGGTCGGGTCCACTTTGCCCCAATCGGTATTCTCGGAGATGCCGGACTCCATCTCCCTGCCAAGCCAATTGACATCGAGGATGGCAAACCCCTGCTTCGCAAAATAAACACCCCGGCCTCTCTCCGCACGCTGTCCGCCACCGTGGCACCAAACAAAGGCCGCCGCTTTCTCGGCGTCTTCGGGAAAACTGTAATACGCCGCCACACGGGAATCGGCCCCTTTGAATGTGCCAACTTTGAAAGTGATGTATCGGGTGAGGGAAGTAGCGCTGCGAGCAGCAGCGGAAGAAATTGGAGGCTGGCTTTCATTCGTGTTGGATTCATCAATTGCAGTCACGGTGCCCCGAAGACATCGAACTCTCCAAAGAACGTGTTTCTTTTCACCTCCCAGAGGAGGTAGCGGAATCTCCCGATATCCCCATCGGCCGCCATGATCGAACAGGCCTGTTGGGCCGGGCGCTCCAACCTGTCATTGACCCGGAAAAACCGATCGCTGTTGACGCGGGCCAGACGCGTCCACCCGGCTTTCTCCGGAGGCAGGCTGAGATCCGGTAAATTCTCTCCCGCAAAGCCGTAAAGCACGAAGCGCTGTTGCGCCCGCTCACGATGTTCCTTGATCAGATCGTGTTGGTGCCATGAATAAGAGTTGATCCGGGTAATGTTGATCGCCTGTCCCAGGTCCATGAGGAAACTGCCCTTCTGACCCGTTTGGAAAAAGGCCGACTGGACGGGCGCATCCTGCCGCGACTGGCCCATCCCGTCTAGAAGCACCGATGCCGGACCACTCCCACCCCTGTTGGGCGATGTCCTGAGTTCACCCCGTGCGACCCGAATCGTCGCCAGGCCAGAAGCCTGATCCGCGTAGTCGGCGCGGCCGGGGGAAGCAATCGTGGGGAAGCGAAAGGCGGGGGTTCCATCGCCCGCCTCGATCCGCGTGGTCACTTTCTTCTCTCCGGGTTCGACATACATCGTTTCGCCGGCCCGCAGGCGCCGGGAATCGTCCTTTCCGTCGAGGACGACATCCACCTCGCCCTCGGTGACATCGACCCGACTAAGGCCATCGGGCGATACGACCGCGGTGAACGCCGTGCTAATATCGATGAACTTCGAAGTCGGCGTTTCGATCGTGAAGCCCTTCGACTCGGGAGTCTCGGCCACAAGGTGAACCTCACCCATCGTCAGAAAACCTCCGTTCTCTGATCGGATCTCGAGTATCGCAGGCCCAACGATCTCCAACCTGGCTCCCGTGTGGAAGAGCACTTCTGCCGATCCCGATGACAATTCGATACGTTGCCCGATCTCGATTTTATCGCCAGGCCGAGACCGGCTCTCGGCGGCGATCCAACGACAATCGTGCAGTTCTCCGAATTGGGCAACTTCCTGCGGGCTGTCGGGCTTTCCCTTCGAGCTCCAGAGTGCGTTGCCAGCCACCCATCCCAGAAGCAGGACGGCGGCAGCGGCGAGGGATGCCCGGCGAAGCCATTGTTTCCGCGCGGGAGTGGACGACGTTGGACCGGACTCAAAAGCGAGCAGTTTCGGATTCCCGTCGACTGCTCCCGGAAGGGCGGCATCGACCCTGGCGTAGGCGAGGAAATCGGCACGCAGTTGCGGATCTGCCAGCATCAGTGCGTCGAGGCGCGCCATCTCGTCATCAGTCGTCTGGCCGCTCAGGTAGCGGCCGACCAATTCCATGTGTTCGACGCTGGAATTCATGCCAGACCCTCCTCTCCCTTCAAGTGCGTCTCAATGCAGTTGGCCAGAGAAATACGGATGCGGTGAAGTTTTTTGTAGAGCGACATCGGCGTGCGGCCGGATTCCCGCGCCAACTCGTCGATCCGGGTCCCGGGCGCGTAGGCGACCTCGACGAGTTCACGCTGCATCCTCGGAAGCTTCTCCAGACAGGCCTCCAGTGCCGTCTCCTCTTCCCGGGAATCTGCACCCGCCTCGGTCGCCTCGGCTTCCAGCATGGCGATCAGTTCATCGCTGAAAACATGCCGATCCCGCGCCCGGTCGCGCCGGAACGCGAGAGCCTCGAACTTCGCCACCCCAAAGGCCCAGCGACGGAAATCTTCTGCCGATTCGAGTTCCTCGAACTTCCGCCAGAGTACCGCTGCGGTCTCCTGCATGACCTCGCGGGCATCGTCCAACGTCGGGACGAGTGAACGCACGAACCCCCGCAGCGACTCTTCGTTTTCGACGTAGAGCCGCAGGAACTGGTTGTTGTTGTCGCGGTCCGCAGGTTCCATTCAAAGAGAACTCTCCACAGAATGCGTCCAGTTGCCGTAAAAAAGCTGTTTTCTTTGCGCCGTATCCTCGCATCGCAGGAAAAGATGAACAGAGGAGGCGTTGCCCAACTTCTTACTTTCAAGCACCGCGCCATCCCTGAAATAGCGGACCTTGCAATGAGCCGCTTTGGCGATTTTCAGATCGCTGGCTGCTTCATTTTCTAAGCGAGACCTCTCCTTCCCGGCCACCTAAACCCGCGAGTAAAGCCAACCCTGTCGGTGGATGACCCGTTTACAGAACGGGTGAAAAAACGAAACCAAAGGAGCGCGACCTGATGGCGGTCTCTCAGGGGTTGGCCGCGACCTGGTGGATATGGACATCCTGTTGCGGGAAAGGAATGCTGATGCCGTTCGTGTCGAACTCTTCCTTCACTCGTTTTGTCACGTCCCAATAGACCGTCCAATAGTCTACCGTCTTGACCCACGGGCGACAGATAAAGTTGACCGAAGAGTCGGCCAACTCGTTGAGCTTGATCACAGACTCGGGTTCGGCGAGGACGAGTTCGTGCTCGGAGACGATGCGGTTGAGGATCTGCATTGCTGATCGGCATCGTCATTGTAACCGATGCCGAAAACCATATCAACACGGCGCTCTTCGGTGGCTGTGGCATTGGTGATCACCTGCCCCCAAACCTGTTTGTTGGGAACCAAAGTCACGCGATTATCGAAAGTTCGGATCGTCGTACTGACAAGGCTGACTTGGTCGACCTTCCCGCTTACCCCACCGACATCGACAGTGTCACCGACATCGAAGGGACGATAGATCAGGAGCATGAGCCCCGATGTTAAACCCCAGTGTCGAAAGAGCGAAAAGCAGCCCAACCAGCAAGACGACGCGCCGCGCCATCTTGTCGATGAAGCACTTGAGCAGATCAGACATCCTCTTTCGCCCGGCTATCGCCTTGTCCACCAATCGCTAAAGGCTAACCGCCATGGTGGTTCTACCCGTTCGCTCCGCTTTTCTCCCTCGCTTGATCGCACTGAAAAACCACCCCCAACTTACGGCTTGATCACTGATCCCGAACCTCTAAACTCCGTCTTTTCCATCTTCGCACATCCAGAATAATTCACTCATGAAACAACTTCGTAACCTCACCGGATTGGCCGCCTTTGCCTTGGCCGCATCCAATTCCGCTGCTGATATCATCACAAAAACAACCACCTCCGCTGACGTTTACGCGGACTCCAGTGCCGATTTCGTGCAGTCCTTCCCGGCGATCGGAACTCCCGATGCCAACGGGTGGAATTACGGATGGTATGATCACACTGCAGACGCCACAGCCGCTGGCGGAACTGTTGGTGATGCCGGACTTTACAGCCCCTCTGACTTTACCCAATTCGTGTCAGGGCAAACACGAGGCACCGGATTTGGACTTGGGGCAAGCGGTGACCCATGGCTCGCCGTAGACGCCAACAACGCCGGACACCCGGAAGGTGCTCCGAATGAACTCTGGGCCATTCGCCGATACACCGTTGAGGCCGGAACACCAGCCGACAGCTCTCTGGCTTGGGATCTCCGGGCTCAAAACACCAATGGCTCGGGCACTACCATGAATATCTTCCGCAACGGCAGTCTCATTTCCACAGGAACAACGTCCAGCGGAGCAGGTATTCAAGACACAATCGGTTTCACCGACCTCACCCCTGGTGATGTCCTCGACTTTGCCCTCACCACAGAAGGCACGGATGGAAGCCGTATTGACGGGTCGGATGGATCGTTCTTTGGAGGAACCGTTGGGAAATTCGAAACCGTTGTTCATACCTTCAACACCATCGGAGTCGTCGCGGATACCCGCACCGAATTCGGTGGGATTCAGGGAGAAAATAATTGGTCCTACGGATTCATGGGAGGATTTGACGGCACCGGCCCCGACAGCGTTCTCGGAGTTGGCGACACCATGGGAGCCAACTTCCTGCCATTCGTCGGTGGCAACGGAGGAGGCGCTTGGGATGGAACCACTCAACAGTGGACCGGCACACAGTGGGATGCCCAAACAGCAGCAGCCCAGCCATGGACCTTCCTCAATGCCACAGACGGACATCCCAATGGAACCAACCAGGGAGATGGCACGATTGAGCAATGGGCCACGAAACGCTGGACCGTCCCTGCCGGAGAAGATGGAGATCTTCTCGTCGAATTCGACCTCGCCAAGGCAAACAACAATGGAGGCACCACTCTCTTCGTCCTTCACAACGACGAAGTCGTTGGAAAGATTGATTCGAACAGCGATGCCCTCAAAGAAGGTTTCGTTCAAATTGATGGCGTCGCGGAAGGCGATACCATTGACATCGCCCTCTCCCCGCTCTTCGGCACAGATACCACTGACGGTTCTGACCTTTCCCAATTTGGAGCCACCATCCACCAATTGAATCCCGTTCCAGAGCCGAGCACCGGACTTCTGGCCGCTTTGGCTGGTTTAGCTCTTCTCAGACGCCGCCGTTCCCAGACCGTCTGATTCAACATCCCCTCAAAGGAGGCATTTGATGCTCCGCTCGATTGCGATCGGCGGCGGCGTGGGAAGGGGCCTGGTTAAGAGGTCTCTTCGCCGAAAGACTGCCGGGAAATGAACATGACCGGGACGGATCATGCCACTTTCCGGGTGCCCCTTGGCCCCATCAGGCTAAGCCAAAATATCCTTCACGACATGGGCCTCTTCCACTCCGGTCAACCGTTGGTCGAGGCCTTGGAATTTGAAAGTGAGCTTGTTGTGGTCGATGCCGAGGCGGTCGAGGATGGTGGCGTTCATATCGCGGATGTGGACCGGGTTTTCGACGATATTGTAACTATGGTCGTCGGTTTTTCCGTATTCGAAGCCACGCTTGACGCCGGCTCCGGCCATCCACATTGAGAAGCAACGACCGTGGTGATCGCGGCCGTGGTTGTCCTTGGTCAACTTGCCCTGCGAGTAGATCGTCCGGCCAAATTCTCCGCCCCAAACGACGAGGGTGTCTTCGAGCATGCCACGCTGATCGAGATCATTGATCAAAGCCGCAGCCGGTTGGTCGATGTCCTCGCATTGCTGGCGGATTTTCGATGGCAGCGAACCGTGCTGGTCCCAGCCGCGGTGGAACAATTGGACGTAGCGCACGCCCTTCTCGGCCATACGGCGGGCGAGGAGGCAGTTGCGCGCAAAGCTGCCCGGCTTGTCGACTTGCGGGCCGTAAAGTTCCTTCACGTGATCGGGTTCACCCTCAATGTCCATTAAGCCGGGGACCTCGGCTTGCATGCGGAAGGCGAGTTCATATTGGGAAATGCGGGCCTGGATTTCGGGGTCGGCAAACTTGTCGTAGCCGAGTCCGTTGAGCTCCTTGAGGCTATCGAGCTGGCCGCGACGGGCGGCGCGGTCGAAGCCTTCCGGGTTCTTAAGATAAAGGACGGGTTCGCCCGCGCTGCGGAGCTTCACGCCCTGGTGCTTTGACGGGAGGAAACCACTTCCCCAGAGGCGGTCGTAGAGAGCCTGAAGCTGACCGCGCCCACGTGAAATCATCACGCAATAGCCAGGCATGTTTTCATTCATACTTCCCATGCCGTAGCTCAACCAAGCGCCCATCGAAGGTTTCCCCTGCTGCTGCGAACCGGTGTTGATGAAGGTGATGGCGGGATCATGGTTCACGGCCTCGGTGTGAAGCGACTTCATGATGGTAATTTTATCGACGATCCCCGCAGTGTGCGGAAGGAGATCCTTATTGACCCAGGTTTGATGTTCGCCGTACTTTCCAAACTCGAACATGGGGGCGACGCAGGGGAAGGACTTTTGCCCGCTCGACATCCCGGTGAGACGCTGCTCCTGGCGAACGGAATCCGGGAGTTCGGTGCCGTGGAGTTTGCGCTGGATGGGCTTGTAGTCGAAAAGGTCGATATGACTCGGGCCACCGGCCATGAACATGTAAATGACGCGCTTGGCCTTGCCGGGAAAATGGGGCAGACTGGAGAGGCCGCCATACTGCTCCATGCCTGCACCCATCGCGGAGTTCAGGAGAGCGGGATTCATGAGAGTGCTCAAAGCTGCCGCGCCAAGACCGTTTCCGGATCTGAGCAGGAATTGGCGGCGGGTCTCGATGAGGGGATTGAAAGTTTCCATAAGGTCAATAGGTGACTAGTTGCGGGTCAGTGATTCGTCGAGGTTGAGAATAGTCTGGGCAACCACCATCCAGGCGGCGTGTTCAACGGGATCGATGGACTCGTCCCGGGGAGATTCTCCGACGGCGAGAAACTCCTTGGCCGCTTCGGGATTCGCACGGAATCTGGCGAGGTTCTTTTCGAAGAGCTGGGTGAGGATTTCGATCTCCCGGGTATTGGCAGGACGGGAGGTGGCGAGGCGGTAGCACAGGTCGATGCACTGTGACGCTCCGGCATTACCGGATTGAATCAAGCGCTGTGCGAGAGCCCGGCCCGCTTCGAGAAACTGGGGGTCATTGAGAGTCACGAGAGCTTGAAGCGGAGTGTTGGTGCGTTGGCGCTGGATGACGCACTTCTCGCGACTCGGCGAATCGAAGATCATCATGTTGGGCATGGGCGAGCTGCGCCTCCAGTAGGTATACATCGAGCGACGATAGAGTTTCGCGCCCTTGTCCGGACGGTATCGCAAGCCACCATTGAGGCTCACTTCATTCCAAATATTGGCGGGCTGGTAGGGCTTGGCGCTGGCACCACCAACCTCTGGATTCAGAAGACCACTGACGGCGAGGGCGTGGTCGCGGATGAATTCGCCCTGCAAGCGGAAGCGCGGGGCGCGGGCGAGGAGTTCGTTGCCGAGATCTTTTTCACGATGCATCGACTCAATTCGTGAACTCCGGCGATAGGCCCGGGAAGTGACCAGCTTCTTGATCATTCCCTTCACATCCCAACCGCTTTCAACAAAATCGACCGCCAACCAGTCGAGCATTTCCGGATGAGTTGGCGCCATACCTTGCGCTCCAAAATCACCGACCGAGCGGACGAGACCTTCGCCAAAGAGCATCATCCAGTATCGGTTCACCGCGACGCGGGCGGTCAAGGGGTGCTCGGGTTGGACGAGCCATTGAGCGAGGGTGAGGCGATTGAGTGGAGCATCTTTGGGAAGAGGCGGGAGGGCTTTGGGAACACCCGGATTAATGACCTCATCCTTCTTTGGAGAATCGTAAGCGCCGCGGTCGAGGATGTAGGTCATGCGCATTTTATTGGCCGGATTGTCCTGCATGATCATCGAGGTTACCGGCTTGCGCTTGAGGTCGGCCTGTTGCTTGGAGAGTTTCTGCTGCGTTGCGACGAGCTGCTTATAGACCTTGTCCTCAGTGCCGAGGTAGCGGGCAAGAAGAACCTTCTTGTCGCCTTCCTGACGCTTCTCAGCAGGCATCGCGAGGATACTCTGCACCGGGTCGCCTCCAGCAGCGGAGGGAATTTCACCTTCCACGAGCGCGCGCCCGTAAATGCGCAAGTCGTCAACTTCGCCCTTCCAGGTGGCGCTGGTCGAGCGACCACCGATGCGCAGTGGCTGACTGGTGGCGATAGTCGCCTTGAGGGTATCGGCCTGCACTTGATTGGCTGAAAGTTTGCCATCGATGAAGATCTTCACGCCAGCAGCTTTGTGACTGCCATCGTAAGTGAGGACGACATGCTGCCAGGCGTTCTGCTTGAGCACATCAGCGGAGACGACCTTGAGCGCGTTAGATTGCCACGTATTGACGATGTGGGTTCCGATCCGGCCCCCTTCCATCCAGAAGTCGAAGCCGCGATAGGCCGATTTGTCATCCATCTTGGAGAGAATGGAACCCGAAGCCTTGCCACTTGGCTTGACCCAGCCCGCGACGGTGAAGGGGCGGTCAAATTCGACGTCCACTTTGGTTTCAAACTTAAACTGGGTTTTCCCGTTGAGCTTGAGAGCTTTGGAGCCCTCGCGATCCGTAACCTCGAACTTGCCTTTCTCGCTGATGGCGACTGAACCCGTGAGTCCATCGCGGAAGTCCTTCGCGGCGGCATCGATGGGAAACCAGTGAATGAGGCCGTCGGGTTGCTTCTCTGCCTTCGCCGTTTTGGCTTCAGCGGATTTGCGTTTCAACCAAGCGAGATACCCGGGAGTCGTGGCGACATTGGCGCGGTGTGTTTCGGTCTTCTGTTCCGCACCTTCGAGGTTCTTGTGCAGCTCGGCAAGTTGTTTCAAGCGGTCCTCATCGTGCACCTCAACGACCGGAGCCTGGTTGCCATTACGGGTCTGCATCCCGGGATCGGAAGTATTGTTGAAGAAGGCAAAAAACTCATAATACTCGCGCTGGGAAACGGGGTCGTATTTGTGGTCGTGGCACTGGGCACACTCCATCGTCAGCCCCATCCAGACGTTTGCAGTGGTCTGCACGCGGTCCGCGACATATTCCACTCTGAGTTCCTCGGCAAAAGCGCCGCCTTCATCACTGGTGGCGTGGTTGCGATTGAACCCGGACGCCACTTTTTGCGAGACCGTGGCATCGGGCAATAGATCACCGGCAAGCTGTTCGACCGTAAATTGGTTGAAGGGCATATTGCGGTTGTAGGCCTTGATGACCCAGTCGCGCCAAGGCCACATGTCACGCGGTCCATCGGCATGCATCACGCTCGTGTCACCGTAGCGCGCGGCATCCATCCAGGCCAAGGCCATGCGCTCGCCGTAGGCTTCCGAGGCCAGCAGACGGTCGACGACTTTACCATAGGCGTCGGGTGATTTGTCTGCGATGAATGCCTCCACTTCCTGCGGAGTCGGAGGGAGTCCGGTGAGGTCCAGGGTGACCCGGCGAATCTGGGTGTGGCGATCAGCTTCCGGCATGGGTTTGAGGCCGGCATCGGCAATGCGTTTGTCGATGAAGTGGTCGAGTGACTTCGCGCCGGGGTTGTTCTTGGGGGGAACGAAAGACCAGTGGTCATCGTAGACCGCCCCTTCCGCAATCCAGGTTTCCAAAATTTGAATTTGCTCCGCCGTGAGAGCCTTGTTGGAATCCGGAGGAGGCATGAGCTCCTCGGGATCGTGGGACTTGAGCCGCTTCACAATTTCGCTCTTCGTGACATCCCCCGGCGACAACACTCCGGCATCAAGGGCATCCTCGCGGTCATCGAGACGAAGGTCCCCTTCCGACTCCCCTGGCCCGTGGCACTTGAAACAAGTGTCCGAGAGAATCGGGCGCACGTCGCGATTAAAATCGACCGCTCCGGCAGAGAGGCAGCTTACGAAAAATGCGAGTGTTAATGGTCCTTTCATGACGATGGGCGTTGAGGCTCAACTAAACGGTGAAAACACGGTCGGTCTTGCGCTTTGCCTCCAGTTCCTGGGAGAAGCCTACTCTTTCTCAATAATATCCAAACTGGAAAAAGGTCGCGTTTCACGGCCGGGAGCTCCGATCGCCTTCTTGACCAGCATCCGTCCCGCCAGAGGAAGCAGAAATCTTGCGAAAAGTCCCGGCCGGACGCGGGCATGCATGGGCGCGAAGACGGTGCGGGTTGCTGCGGGAAGCTTTGCGGTGATGGCTTCGTTCCCGGATGAGACCCCCACCATTTCGCCGAGGATGAGAACATGACGGGCGTGTTTTGCCAAATGCTGCGATTCACCCGCGTGAACAGCCTCGATGGCCCGCGCAAACGTCACCATGGCGTCCCGGTCAGCCGAGAATGGAATCCCCATGATTCGGTAGGTTTTGGAAAAGTAGCTCAGGTGTCGTTGCCGGTCTTCGTCGGTGAGATCAGGAAATTCGTTCTCGCCTGCTTCCAGCAGCTGAAATCCAAAGTAGGTCATCATCCAGATCGGAATGGAGAGCCGCGTGTGGCGCGCCATGATGCCCCGAAGCTGGCGTTGCACCTTGGGAGACGAAATTCCGCCGGTGGGATGTTTTCCGGAATCCGTGACATCACGGAGGAAGAGATCGGTGCGGTAAAAAGAATCCGCCATCGCTTTGAAGCTCTTGAACCGCGGAGCGCTGGCTTTGTCGTGAAGCTCGATGAAGTCCTTCAGCAGAAAAAAGTTCAGGTAAGCAAGAATCCCCTGCCGATAGCCAGTTTCGATCCAAATCCGACTCGTCGTCTGAAGCTCCGCCGGGAAATTCGCTCCGAGAAACCGAGCATCAATTTCACCTTCAAAAGCGGGATCAAATTGTTGAAAAAGTTGAAGGTAATCTGGAGGGGTCACGGTCGGAATCGAATGCTTGGTGATGACCTGAAAATGCACAAGATCAAAGATCCCAGCCATTCCGTCCTACCCTCAAAAGCGTAGGTTCATTGCCTAAGTTCTCTCATTTCGCTTGCAATGATAATGGTTTCAGACCGTTAACTGTCCTCACGATAGACCATCAGCGATGGCTTGCGCTTCTTTTAAGTGAAGCGATTATCATCCTAATTCAAGACCCTACAATTTTATGAAAGCAAACACGATAATCACCTGCGTGATGATTCTCATCGCCTCGGCAATGAGCTCCACCACCGCATTGGCTGCCAGGAACAAAGCCGAGCCAGTGAAGCTCACTCAAACCGGCAGAAAGCTGGAGGCGGAGTATGCCAAACAACTCAAGGACCTGAATACCGAACTCACGAAGGCTCTGCCGAAAGTGAACCAGCAGAAAAAGGCCGCATTCCTGAAAGCGCGGGTCGATGAAGTCACCGCCGCCGCCGGGATCAAAGCCGCCCAGGATAAGATGGGAGCCATCAATTCCGCAAAAGCCCTCGTTGGCCACGCCAAAGGCAAGTGGATCGGTGGAGCCGACAAGGGAATCGCCGCCGCCAATGCCAAGCTGAAGAATGCAAAGACGGCCGCCGAACGTTCCGCCGCCGAGAAGGAACTCGCGCATTGGCAAAAGAATCGCAAAGACGGTGAAGATGCTCTCGAAGAGCGTCAGGCCAAACTCGACAAAGCCGAAAAAGACCGCCCGACGATTGAGAAGGCCTTGAAAGAAGCGCAGGTCACTCTCGCCGAAGCCAAAGCCACGACTCTCAAAACCATTGCCGAACTTGGCCTCAAGTCCCTTCTCTCAGACGACAAGCTGGACGCCAAACTGGCCAGGCATGCCGTCTTGAGCGAAGCCACCCCAAAGGGACTCGCCACTTTCGCCCAGCAAGGCAAAGAGCAAGAGGATCTCATTAAAAGAATGCTCTCGGCCGATGACCTCCTCATTCAAATGGCGGTCGCCGATGGAGCCAAGAACGGCAACTACGGTGCCGCGATGCAAATTTACAGCAACATTTGGAAGGCCAGCGACAAGGTCGCCGAGGGTCCTCTCCGCCGCCTCGCCCTCGCGATCAGCCTGGAACACGCCACCCCGATCAAGCAGCGCAATGCCACGGCCAAGACCGACGCGCCCGAGTTTGTCGATCCCGTCAAACGCTACCTCAACTACGAAAACGCTCTCCTCAATGGCGAGCTCGACCCCGCCTTCAAAAACCTGACCGTTTGGGACTACCGCATGGTCGTTGATGGCGAGGAACCCAATGAGATTCTCACTTGGGGCCGCGAAATGCTCCGCAACTACCGCCCCGATCACATCACCACGGACGACTATCGCTGGCGCTACGTCGCGCTTGTTCGCAGCGATATCCCCTATGGATCACAGGATAATAAATACGACAAACCCGAGCTCCAGTTCTTCCAGAACATCCTCATGAACGGTGGCATCTGCGGACGTCGCGCCTTCATCGGACGCTTCACGCTCCGCTCTTTCGGAATCCCCACAACCGCCCGCCCACAACGGGGCCACGCCGCTCTCGTGCACTGGACTCCCGATGGCTGGGTTCCCTGCCTCGGCGCCGGTTGGGGAAGCGGTTGGACCAAGGGTCAATACGACAAAGATCTCGATTTCCTCGCCACCACGCAAGCGCGTGCCGCCGGCAAACCCTTCATGATGGTCAAGCGGGCGCAATGGATCGGAGACGCCATGGGCGAGCCCCGGGTCTTCGGCCTCCTGTCCAGAACGACTCCCGGCTTCTGGTATGGCGCGTCGCTTTATATCCAAAAAGGGGTTATTGAAAATGCCAAGGCCAAAACCCTCGATGCGGTCGGCCAGGACATCGCCGAGGCCACCGAGACCAAGGAGAAGGTGGAAATCACCAAGGTCACCATCACCGAAAAAGATCGGAACGTTTCGGTCGATTCCAAAGGCGTGATCACCATCCCTGCAGCAGCCACCACCAAGCCCACCAAGAGTTCCGGCAAGATCATCTTCATGGACAGCGCCCTTGGCGGAAAGCAGCTCCACTACAGCCGCACCAGCGGTGGGCATCAGACTTTTGAATACACCATCGAGGCTCCGGCGGCCGGCAAGTATGCCCTCACCGCCCGCGTCGCGACTCCAAGCTGGCAGCAGAGCCTTTTTGTCACCGTCAACGATGCCAGGGACAAGACCGAGGTCGTCCTGCCACACACCGTCGGCATGTGGGAAGAGACCGCGCCAGTCGCGATCACCCTGGCGAAAGGAAAGAACATCCTCCGCTTCTCCCGCGAAGGCAGCGTCAAAGGAATCTCGATCAAGGACTTCAAGCTCACACCCGCCTCGGACCGCGTGACCGGAGTTCAGAAAGGTCGTTAGTTCGATCTCTGATCCTTCTCTCGTTCAAGTCGCCCCGTTCTCACGAACCGGGCGATTTTTGTCTTAGGCCAGATCAAAAAGAAGGGATCGTTTGGTGATACTAAATTCTACTCAGAGCCGGCAAAGTTGAGTGCGTCCGACAAAGGGCCGGACGCTCATCACAGCTCCCCCAATCAATTGTTTTTGCACTTGAGGCTTGGGGGAGATCCTCTTCCACCCTAATGAGTGGAGACGCGTATGATTGATCGAAGCTCCGAACGACCTTCCGCCAATATCCTGACTCTCCTGCCCGCTAACCAAGCCACAACCACATTAGACCCACACCATTGAGACCATGGAGATTGAAAATATTGACAAGTTGGAGAAAGCGACCGCATTCGGGCGCAAGGAAATGTTCCGTATCGGAACGGCGTTGCTCTTCATTGTCGGAATCATGTTGTTCTCTTCGAGCATTCGACCGGAGGGGCAACCTATCAGCATCGAGCTTGTGATTGCCGCCATGATCGGGGGCTACATGGCCATGAACATCGGAGCCAACGATGTCGCCAACAATGTGGGCCCCGCCGTGGGTTCCAAAGCGTTGACCTTGACGGGAGCGATCATCATTGCGGCTATCTTTGAAGCTGCCGGAGCACTCATTGCCGGAGGAGGAGTGGTCAGTACCATTAAGAAAGGGATCATCGATCCCGCCATGATCCCAAATGCCGATGTCTTCATCTGGCTGATGATGGCGGCTTTGCTTGCCGGTGCGATCTGGCTGAATATAGCCACGGCTGTCGGAGCCCCGGTTTCCACCACCCACGCGATCGTCGGAGGCGTCCTTGGGGCAGGTATCGCTGCGGGAGGATTTGGGATCGCGAATTGGGAGCAGATGAGGCTCATCGCGGCCAGTTGGGTGATCTCACCTGTCATCGGAGGCCTCATTGCCGCCGGCTTCCTCTATTGGATCAAGCACAGTATCACCTACAAGAAGGACATGATCTCTGCCGCTCAGAAGATCTTACCAATCCTTGTCGCGATCATGGTGCTGGCCTTTAGCACCTACCTGATCATGAAGGGGCTCAAGAAGGTGGTCAAAGTAGACATCCTGACGGCCGGCGGAATCGGACTGGCATTGGCCGTCCTCACCTATTTCATCGTGAAGTCGCTGACTCGCAAGCACTCAAGCTCATTGTCGAACGAAAAGAAGAACATCAACCGCCTCTTCACCTTGCCCTTGATTTTTGCAGCGGCCTTGTTGAGCTTCGCGCACGGAGCAAATGATGTTGCGAATGCTGTCGGTCCTCTCGCCGCAATTGCTGATACCATTAACAGCGAAGGTGTGGCATCCAAAGCGCCCATTCCATTCTGGGTGATGGCAGTTGGAGCCTCGGGAATCGTTCTTGGATTGGCGCTCTTTGGTCCGAAATTGATTCGCACCGTCGGATCCGAAATCACGGAACTCGACCAAATGAGAGCGTTTTGCATCGCAATGGCGGCCGCAATCACAGTGATCATTGCTTCCCAACTCGGACTGCCCGTGAGTTCGACTCATATTGCGGTCGGAGGGGTCTTTGGAGTCGGCTTTCTTCGGGAGTATCTCAAGGCCAATTACGCGAAGACCATTGACGAAATCGAGCAACACCATTCCGGGAGAGATCAAGCGGAGGTGGAGGATTTCATGGCAAAATTCAAGAGCGGCTCTATCGGAGACAAACGAAAAATGCTCGCTGAGGTCAAGGAGCACACTGCAAAAGCTGAATTCACCAAGAGTGAACGCAAGGGACTTAAAAAGGTCTACCGACAGGAGCTGGTAAAGAGATCGGCGCTGATCAAAATCGCGGCAGCCTGGGTCATCACAGTCCCGGCCTCGGGAATCATGGCGGCACTCTTGTTCTTTGCGATCCGCGAGATGATGCTTCCGTAAAGCAAAATCAACCTCCGCCCGGGACTCTCAATCACCACTTCGCCACCACATCCTGGATGACATCGAGGGTATCGTCAATATCGCCCCTGGTGTGTGCCATCGAGATGAAGCCGGTCTCATAGGGACTCGGGGCGAGATAGACCCCTTTCTCGAGGCAGCCCCAGAAGAGTTTTTTGAAGATCTCGAAGTCCTGTTTCTGGACCGTATCAACATTGACGATCTCTTCATCGAGGAAGTAGAGGCAGAACATTGAGCCCACCTGGTTGACGCGGTGCGGCATTCCTTTTTCAGAAAGAATCTTGCGAAGTCCTTCCGCCATTTGCGTGCCAACTCCATTGAGATATTCGTAGGCGCCACGCTTGTTAAGTTCACGAAGCTGGGTGAGTCCCGCGACCATCGCGAGCGGATTGCCACTGAGCGTTCCAGCCTGATAAACAGGCCCGTCCGGCGCGAGCATGTCCATGATTTCAGCACGACCCCCAAAGGCACCGACGGGCAATCCGCCACCAATGACCTTCCCCATCGCGGTGAGATCGGGATCGAAATCTTCAAGCTCCTGCACGCCGCCTTTCGCAAGACGAAAGCCCGTCATCACTTCATCGAAAATGAGCAAAGTGCCATTTGCCCGCGTCACATCACGGATCTTGGCAAGGTATCCTTCACGGGGGAAAACGAGGCCTGCATTGGCCGGGTAGGATTCCACGATGACGGCCGCAATTTGCTCGCCGTGTTCCGCAAAGACTTCCTCCAATCTCTCGAAGTCATTGTAAGGCAAGGTGATCGTTTCATTGGCAAAGGCCTGCGGCACGCCTGCCGAGTCCGGCACTCCAAAGGTCAGGGCGCCCGATCCCGCCGCCACCAAAAGCGAATCGGAATGGCCGTGATAGCAGCCCTCGAATTTCACGATCTTGTCACGACCGGTGAAACCGCGCGCCAGACGGATCGCCGACATCGTGGCTTCCGTTCCGGAATTCGTCATGCGGACTTTCTCCACCGATGGCACCCAGTCCACAATCATCTGGGCCATTTCCACTTCATGGGTATTTGGAATGCCGTATGAGACGCCTTCTTTTGCGGCAGTATGAATCGCCGCGACGATGGAGGTCGGAGCATGGCCGAGGATATTCGGCCCCCAGGAACCAATATAGTCGATGTAGGAATTGCCATCGACATCCTCAATACGCGAACCCTTGGCACGGCGGACGAAAAAAGGGTCACCATCGACATTCCGGAAAGCCCTCACCGGCGAATTTACCCCGCCGGGAATCATCGTCTTGGCCTTTGCGAAGAGCTTCTGGGAGAGTGTCATGTTCATGTCGGGAAGTTGGCGCAAGATCGGCGGGGAAAAAAGTCTGAATAAGCCAAAGACGGCTCCCGTCACACATTCGTCGACAAATCGTCTCATTCACACTACCCTTACATCATTATGAAAACGGCTTTCTCCCTTTTTCTCATCCTTGCCCTCCCTGCCATCGCTCTTCCTGACAAGCTGGAAGAGAACGTAGTCTACGTCGAGGAATTCGGTCCCAAGAAGGGCATTACCCTCAAAGTTGAAAAACCCGGACTGGTCTATTCAACCAACAAAGGAGGGCGGAATCGCGGCGCTCTCAAAGTTGGGATTGAGGTTGAATTGGTCTCCTTCACCGAGAAGGCCTACTTCGTCCGTGGCGAGCGGGCGAACGGCGTTGGCGTCTCCGGCTGGGTCACTCCCGCGGCATTCTCGTCAAAGGACCCGAAATTCATCGAAAAGCTCAAGCAAGTTCACACCCGCCAGCTTCTGGTCCGCGAGCTCATTGCCAAGAAGGAAGTCGCAATCGGAATGACGCCCGAAGAAGTCAGCCAGATCCACACCCGGCCCACCAAAACCAAGGTCAAGCGCACCGCCAAGGGACAAACGACCGTTTGGGAATTTATCGAATACGATCAGATCAGCCACTTCAACACCGTCCGTGACCCGATCACCGGAGCCATCTATCGCCAACTTTCCCATACCACGACCGAGGAGAAATCGAAAATCGTCGTGGAATTTGAAAACGGTTTCGTTGCCTCAATTGAAATCAGCGAAAACAATGGCCCGGGAATTCCCACCATCGTCGCCGCACCGATCATCTTCGCGTGGTAACCCTCCCCTTATGGGAGACCTTGTGAAATCATCGTGACTTATGTCAAATGCATGACAGGTTCCCGTCGTCATGGCTGGAGAATTTGTCGATCTCAAACAATTACGATACTTCGTGGAAACGGTGGAGGCCGGGACCATGAGCGCGGCAGCGAAACGCTGTAAAGTGAGCCAACCGGCGATGAGCCTCGCCATCAGCGAGCTTGAAAAACGCCTGGGTGAGCAGCTGCTCATGCGGGGGCGGCGAGGGGTCGTCCCCACGGAAGCAGGCCGCATTCTCCTGCATCTGTCTCTTATACACATCTGACGCTGCCGACGATCTACTCTGTGTAG
>CAJXVQ010000064.1 GCA_913060685.1 uncultured Verrucomicrobiales bacterium | reverse complement strand
GGTAGCAGTTTCTTTTGTTCTTCAATGTTCATTCTATTTACAGGGGACTTGAACCCCTTTTGGATCGTGCCCATGCTGGGCACACACAAGATGCGGCTGAGCAACCCGCTACCGCTGGCGAGTCGAAATGACCCTCCTTAATCAAACCCTTAAGCCTGTTGCGACGCGGCGCCCCCAGTAGCGGGTGCCAGCGCTCGGACGTTCGCTACAGAATGAAGAACCTCTTCTATATCGGCATCTCTCTATTCGTGATCTGCCTGTCGGGTTGCAGCGATGAGGCTACGGCACGGTCAGATACTCCAACGAGTCGAGCGGCTGCATCCAAGCAACTGGATATTCCCCTTCCGCCGTCTGCGCACTCAGTTTACTACTTCGACTACGCTGGAGGGCTCCAGGATCTTGAGAGATATATCCGCTTCGACGTGGCTCCGGAGGAACTGGATTCAGCCGTAGACGCATTAGTAGCCGCGAACAACAAGATGATGGGCCGTGCGTTGCCATATTCACGAGCGGCAATCTCTACTGCGGACCTACCTTCTCCTCGCAAGGAGTTTCTCCCGATGACATGGTGGGATCCCAGCGTCGTCGGCACCGGCTACTATCGTGGTCATTCAGATTCTTACGCTCTGCGGATTCTGGTGGACCAGGGTCATTCCCGTGTTTACATCCATCAAAACGACTAAGCGAACAAGATGCTGCGTCAACCGCCTACCCGCCGCGAGTTCAAATGATGTCCGTAACTATAACCTTTAACCCCCAGTCGGAGGTGCGCCGCCGGTAGTCGGTGCCAGACCTCTGACGTTCTACCAAGAAATGAAGTGGGTCATCGACAGCCAAAGAGCAACCGATCTACTCAACAACGGGTACTTGCCGCCTAGCGGCCTAAGCACTGATGATGCTGAACACGCCCGTATCGTCGACGCGCTCAAAAGCTTACTTACCGAAGCCGGCCTCAAGGTCGGAATCGAAGACTTTGAGGAGGTAGGCGAACTCTACGAACCATTTCAGGATGACCACATGATCAGGGCTGAATTGCTATCGTGGCGAATGCTTCAGGATGGACTCTTCTCTCGCCTTGCTGATTTTCTTCGAACCCAAGCACCACTGCACGCAATAACTCTTACTTTCGACATCGACGATGAGCCAGCGAGGATGCTTGAGTCACCAAATATTACTGTATTCCCGAATGAGATCGTCGGCGGGTTCGATCTGTGTGACCTGGACGACACTTCGCAACTCCTAGGATTCCCCGAGGTAGAACAAGACGCTGGACACCAAGACCTGACCCGCTCCGCGACAGAAACGCCGTGACCGCTCGAACCATAAACTCAGAATCAACGCTCGCCCTCCGGTCAGGTCTGGGTCAGCTTTAACGTTGCTATGGCTGCCAGGTTGTCAATGGGCAATAGGATATTTTAGTCATCTTTTTATAGATGAGATTTCAACTCCATTCAATGAGCTGAAGACCGGGATGAGAGGTGGCGGTTTTGATCAGTGGTGACCAGCAGGTTCGCCTATGGCTTGGTATGCTGCTATACGTGGGCTGCTCCTTTCGGAACCTTTCCAACAGTTTCTTTATTCACTTGGGTGACTCCTTTGATTCAGTCTAGGCACGGGTGCTCGGTTTCATCGGTGCCGTGATCAAGCGGCGGTGACTTCTCCTAACCCAGAACGTTTATCGAAGACTGGAGTCGGCTGAGGCCTTCTCATCCCGGACTGCAACGCAGTGGTCGGGTCTGTTTGTTCTTTGAAGTACGAGTATTCCTTGAGAACGGAATCTTTCTTTTTGCAAAGCCCCCCAAGGAACGCCGGGGTTTTGGAAAAAGGAAGGTGGAGTGATTGATGTTAGTTCTGCGTGGTTGCGGCTTGCTTGGCTTCGATGCGGGTGCCGAGTTCCCAGATGAAGGCGGTGAGTTCACGGGCCACTGAGACCTTGATTTTGTTGTGATGGATTTGGCGTTTCCGAAGGGTGCTGAAGCGGTGGCTGAGTCGCGTTTGGGTTTTCCAGGACAGTTCCTTGACCCAGCTCTTGGCGCCTTCTTGTCGTTTGGAAAGCTGGGCGCTGACCTTTGGGGGAACACGGTAGTGGGTGGCTTGTTCGATGAGGATC
Organism: uncultured Verrucomicrobiales bacterium; assembly: GCA_913060685.1. GTDB lineage: Bacteria > Verrucomicrobiota > Verrucomicrobiia > Verrucomicrobiales > Akkermansiaceae > SW10. The sequence continues at coordinate 17,166 of CAJXVQ010000064.1, read as the reverse complement.
CAGCGGGCATGCGGATTACCACATTTACTAATTCCACCTCGGCTTTGTTTTTTACCGCTGGAGCTTTCGGTAGGGACGAGGCCGAGGAAGGCCATGAGCTTTTTGGAGTGTTCGAAGCGGCTGAAGGTGCCGATTTCACTGACGGTGACCATGGCTGCGACGAGCTTGAAGCCTTTGAAGGCCATGAGGGCATCGACGAGGGGTTTGCGTTGCCAGTCGCTCAAAAGTTGGAGCATTGCTTCTTCGAGTCTGGCGATGCGCTTGTGATGGAAGTCAACGGTGGTGAGGTTGTCCTCGAGGACGCGATTGTGGGCGGCATCGGGAAGCCTAAGATCACGAAGGTAGCGCAGGTGGGCTTCGGTCCAGTGGGTCTTGCCGGTGTCGTTGTAGCCGAGGCGGCGGAGCATGGCGAGGAGGCGGGTTTTGGCGCGGCGTAGATCATCGACGGCGTCGGTGCGGGCTCGACAAAGGTCGCGTATGGCTTCGTCAACGCTGTCGGGGATGTTAACCGGGACGAGGTCATTGGAGCGGAGGCTTTTTGCAAGCTTCATGGCGTCGCGTTTGTCAGTTTTGACGCGGTCACCGGATTTGACGGGGATGAGCGAGGGCGCGATGACATCACAGCGCACGCCCATTTGGAGTAACCGCCGGGCGATCCAGAAGCCGCATCCGCTCGCTTCGTAGCAAACGTGGAGGTCGGAGAGTTCCCGGTTTTGCTTTTTGGCAATACGACGTATGGCGCGCTCCAGGGAAAATTGGGTAGTGGAGATGTTGCCGTAGTGGCGGGGTTCGGCATCACGGTCGGATTCGAGGATAGAGATGACAGTTTCTGCTTTATGGACGTCGAGTCCGAGATAGAGTGTCTGAGGTGCGCTTGAGTTCGTTTTCATTCGTTTTAGTCAATGGATGTTGGATAGGTCTCAATTCGTTGAGATAGCCCACGATTTGAACCAAGCGCACCACGAATCAATCAAACAATGAACGATCTGAAATGCTGTGCTGGGCTCAACCGGCAGCCATAGGGTCTCGGCAAAAAAGAATGAAGCTCGCAACCATCTCAGCTTCCTGGCATCGAGATCTTCTCAATGTCGCTAAAGCATCCTGCGTTTCCCGCCTTGCTGAATATGGGATCGATGCAGACAGCGATATTGATGATTTCAATGTTCCGGGAAGCCTTGAGATCCCGCTGATGGCTTTGAAGTTGGCTAAGTCCTCGAACTATGACGGCATCATCGCATTCGGATTGATTGTCGATGGCGGCATCTACCGCCATGACTTTGTCGCATCGGCGGTTATCGACGGATTGATGCGGGTACAACTCGACACCGAAGTCCCCGTTTTTTCGTGTGTTCTCACTCCTCACCAATTCCATGAGCACTCGGATCACGTCCGGTTTTATCAAGACCACTTGGCCAAGAAGGGCGCAGAAGTTGCTGAATCAGCCTTCTCGTTTGTGACGCAGCTGGCCGAACAAGATGCTCCGAATCGCTCATTGCAGTCTTCTCAAAATTCAACCCCTCCCGTTCGCGACTCGGAGGACTAAAGCGTTAGCCAGGAAATGAAGATAATATTCTCACGAGCCGAACGCGAATACATCGTAGACAATTCTGAAACGGATTTGATGCTGACGGGCGTTGGCATGGAACTCATTGATGCATCTGAGAAAAGTCCTGACGAGGTGCAAGTGGATGCTTCCGAGAAAGACTACGAAGAGTTTCTGAACTCTCTTCGTGATGATTACATATGGAAGGTTCAAAGATTGCCAGATCCGGCGCATTTGACAGGGTTGGCGAGAAGGCTTCTTCCAGAATTTCGATCACTCACGCCCATGAACTTCGGCTAACAAGATGCTGCGTTGAAGATCGACGCAAGCGCGAGTGACTTTTTTCGTAACTTCGCACAATGAGAGGCAAAGCGGAGTTGGGTGTTCATTTCGACCCTCTCCGCCTTTAGGGCAGAATCCCGGTCTCCAATGGGCGGAGACCAGTGAATGGGAGATCACTCGCAACATTGAAGGTTTAAATTGGGATGAAATACCGATTCAGAGAACCGAGCATTTCTGAGCGGTCGAGGGAGATGTCAAATGCTTGCCACCCAATCAGACGTCAAAAATCTCCCTCTCATAGTCGCCTTCCCCTCCGATTCATGCTGAGATGCTCCTCCACAAATGAAGCTCCTTCTCTCCCTTCTCATCCTCACCTCGCTTTTCCCGGCATCCGCCCAGGAAACAAAACGTCCCAACATCCTCTGGATCTTCGTCGAGGATCTCTCACCTTATATGGGTTGCTACGGAGACCCCATCAACAAGGACCACACTCCCACCATCGACAAGTTCGCGGCTGATGGCGTCCTTTTCAAACGCGCTTTCATGCCTGCTCCGGTCTGCTCGGCTTGCCGCTCCGCAATTATCACCGGCGTCATGCAAACGACCACCGGCACTCACCAGCATCGCTCCTCCCGCGAATTCGGAATCGTTCCGGAAGATGTCCGCATTCACCTCCCCAAGGGCATTAAAACGATCCCCGAACTCATGCGCGAGGCCGGCTACTTCACCTTCAACAGCGGCAAGGATGATTACAACTTCCACTACGACCGCACCAAACTCTACACCGTCGGCTCAAAAGAGAACTATGTCGTCGGCCAAAACGGCTGGCAGGGAAACACTGCCCAACACGTCGGCTCGCTCACCAAGAACACCTGGAAGGCCCGCCCTAATGAAAAGCAGCCCTGGTTTGGCCAAATCATGCTCTGGGGCGGCAAGGCCAACGCCCGCCACGTCCGCAAGGGGCAAAAGCTCAAGGACGATGCCGTCCCACTCCCACCCTATTTCCCGCAGGCCCCCGGCCTCCAGCAAGCCTGGACCGCCCACTACAATGGCGCCCGCGGCACCGACAAGCAGATCCAGGACATCCTCGACCAACTCAAAGCCGATGACGAACTCGACAACACCATCATCTTTTTCTTCTCGGACCACGGCAACAACCAGTCACTCCGCCATAAGCAATTCTGCTACGAAGGCGGCGTCCATGTCCCCTGCATGATCAAAGGCGACCACCCCGCCCTCAAAGCCGGCACTGTGAGAAACGACATGATCTCCGGCCTCGACCTCTCCGCCACCACCCTTGCCTTTGGAGGAGCCAGGATGCCCGACTACCTCGATGGTCGCGACCTCTTCGCCCCCGATCACAAACCCCGCACCCACGTCATCTCGGCCCGCGATCGCTGCGACTACACCATCGACCGCATCCGCACCGTGCGAACCGACAAGCTCCGCTACATTCGGAACTTCTTCCCCGACCGCCCCATGCTCCAGGCCCAGTATCGCGACGAACGCCCACACGTTCTCGAACTCAAAAAACTCCGCAAAGAGGGCAAGCTCACTCCTTATCAAGAGGCACACTGGTTCGGTAAGCGCCCCACCGAAGAACTCTACGACCTCGCCGCCGACCCCTACCAAATCAACAACCTCGCCGCCGATCCCAAGTGTCAAGCCGAGCTCAAACGCCACCGCAAAATCCTCGAAGATTGGATCAAGAAAACCGGCGACAAAGGCCAAAATCCCGAAGACCCCCGTCAACTTAAAGCCACCTACGACCTCTGGAAAGACAAGCCCATCTTCAAAAACGCGAAAGTGAATCCGGAATACGATCAGTTCAAAAAGTAAGAACTTTTGCGCGAGGACACTGCTTTCCAAGGCCAAAGAACGCCTCCTCTCAAAGGTCCTGTCTCGCCAGCTCAATAAGACCCCGGTGCCGGCCCCACCGTTCCACCGTCGACATACTCAGCCTTTGATCGGATCTGCCGACGATACTCTTCGCCCATACTAATTTTAAGAGCCCAACGCAGGGCGTGACGGACCCAGGATTTACTATCGAACCGAAAACACGCAATACTTGGATTTCGCCAGTAGAAAGAAGCGTCGGAATCCGCACAGATCAACGAAAGATCATCCGGCACACGGACCCCATGAGTTCCCAAAAACTGTTCCACCGCTCCAAAGAGATTGAACTCCTGAACAATCAAGGCCGTCGGCGGGGTCACCTTGAAGAGCGAGTCCAAACACTTGTAAAAGTCCTCTTTCGAATTCCTCCAGAGAGGAAAGTGAAAGTCCGAAACCTCGATCCCCCCGTCCTCCAAGGCAGACAAATAAGCCTGCTCCGGCACACCCGGTTGCGGAAGTTTCCTCTGGGGACGGGCCAGAAGAACAATTCTTTGATGTCCACAAGCGAGGAGTCTCCGGGCAGCTTCCCGGTACGCTTCCGCCTTACTGGGACCTGCTCCCGCGATTGACGAATTCCCCCAACGCCCAAAGAGTGCAAAAATTGGCAAGCTCTGATTCGCAAACCAAGATAACACCTCTTCCGATCCTGCTAAAACCAACCAAGCATCGGCATTCGTCCCCCCGACAAGCGAGGCCACCCGATTCACATCCATCCCCAGTTCGCTCAAAGACGCCGACAGAATGAACGGGGTATAACCGGCCTCATTCAGGCCAAAAAGAATCCCAGCCATATAGTCAAGCTTCCGGTCATCATGCTCGAAAAGAAGAATCCCGATCCTGAGAGATTGCTTGAAACCCTCCCCTGACATCTCAATTTTTTTCCTTCGCCGGGGCCCCTGACCGACAAGGATGCCCTCCTTCTCCAGAAGGCTTATCGCACTCTCAATCGTCTTATGGTTCACACCGAGTTCCAGAGTCAACTGCTTGATCCCTGGCATCAAGCCAGTCCACCGCCCCAGTTTCAGCTCACCTCGCAAGTACTTTGCAACTTGCTCGGCCGCATTTAAAATCTCGAACGAGTGCATGTGTAAATTCTACCCCCCAAAAGGGGGTAGAAGTCAATAGGAGTTCTTCTCGCTTCCTGATTTTTTTACATCTACACCGCAGAAAAGTGAAGTCATGACGGGATTCGAAATTCTCAATTGACCGCTGACCCAATCTTCGAAAGTAACCATAAAACAGACATCATGAAAAAAACTGCCCAGACAATCATTGCCGCCACGGCCTCTCTCGTGGCATGTGGCGCTTCAAACGCCGCTCTCGTTAGCCAGTTCGGCATCCTTGATCTGACCGCCAACGGCGGCATCAACCCCAACACCGGCGTCGCTTGGGCAGACGGTGATCAGTATCGCCTCGCTTTCCATACGGATGAAACGATCACCGCGACATCCAATAACCCCGCTGACTACGATAACTTCGCCACCGCCCAGGCCCAGCAGAACCCCGCCCTCACGCTCTCGACGGGTTGGACTGCGCATCTCTATATCCACACGGATAGCAGCCTATCTGCGGCAGCTTCCCCGGTCAGCAGTCCTCGTGATCGCGCGGGCACCACCGATGAAACCGGCGGTGCTGGTATCGGAGGCGCAGGTGTGCCGGTCTACGCCTTGGATGGCACGACCTCGATTGCCCGCAACAACGCGGACATCTACAACAACTGGAGCAACCCGTTTGAGGGTGACACCACCCTTCGGCTTGCCTCGGGCAGTACCAATCAGGACTCCGACGGCAACGAGGTAGTGGCATCGCAAAACGTAAACTTCTCGCCCTTCCTCGATCAATTTGGTCTTGGGGATAGTGCCAACATCCACGGCTCAGACGCTTGGACAGGAGGTTTCGGAGCCCAGGTCAATCCTGCGGGCGACACCACGGATGAAGTGAGAACGAGCATCGGCAGCTCCAACGCAAACAACGCCGGACGCACCTGGAATCGCTTCCAAAGGAACAACACAGACAGCAACTCAGTCTACGCCCTCTCCCCGTTGCTGACCGTAACGGATGTCGTCGTTCCCGAGCCCTCCACGGCTCTGCTCGGCGGACTCGGTGGCTTGTTCCTGTTGCGTCGGCGCAGGAAGTAAACCCCTTACATTAATCAACTCCATCTAAGATCAGAGCGGCGGCTTGGGGGTAAACCCGAACCGCCGCTTTTTCTTCGAATTTAACAGAAAAACCTTCATCCAACTTTTCCCAAATCCTCATGAAAACAAAATTCCTCGTTCCAATCAACAGAGCAGCATGCTTTGCATCGCTTGCCATCGCCAGTCTCTCCCCTGCGTCCGCCCAAGTCGCCGGTCAATATGGCATCTTGGATCTCACTGCCAATGGTGGCATCAATCCCAACACCGGCCTCGCTTGGGCAGAAGGTGACCAATACCGTCTCGCCTTTCACACGGATGGCACGATCGACGCAACGTCCGACGACCCCGCTGTCTATGACGACTTCGCCACCGCACAAGCCAATCTCAGCACCCTCGGGAACGGAGCCATTCAAACTTCGACGGGATGGACCGCCATGGTCTACGTGAATACGGATGACACCATGGACCAGGGAGTCTCCCCGGTGAGCAGTCCTGTTGATCGCTCGGGCACCGACGAGCAAACCGGCACTGAAATCGGAGGTGCAGGCGTGCCGGTCTACGCGATGGATGGAACCTCCTGCATCGCCCGCAACAACGCGGACATCTACAACAATTGGAGCAACCCGTTTGAGGGTGACACCACCCTTCGGCTTGCCTCGGGGAGTACCAACAACGACTCCGACGGCAACGAGGTCGTCGCTTCACAAAACGTAAACTTCTCGCCCTTCCTCGATCAATTTGGTCTTGGAGATAGTGCCAACATCCACGGCAAGAACGTCTGGACAGGAGGTTTCGGAGCCGCCGTGAATCCCCTCGGCAACTCCCCTGACCCGGATGCGCAAGTGCGGGCCAGCTGGGGCAGCTCCAACGCCAACAATGGCGGTCGCACCTGGAATCGCTTTCAAAGCGCCACCACCGCCACTCAGTCGGTCTACGCCATTTCCGAACTCCTCACTGTTGGAACCGGATCTCCAGGGCTCCCCTTCGCCATCACCGACATCGAATATTCGCCCGAAACCAACGAAGTCACCCTCACGTGGCCTAAAACCGGAGCATCCTCCTACATCGTCAAAGTCTCCACAGACCTGATCGATTGGGATTTGGATCTCGATGACGGCATCACCGAAGCACAGGATGAAAACCCAGATGACGACACCCAAATCACCGTCACCTTGGAGCTTTTCGCTGAGCCCCTGAATAAGCTCTTCTTCCGCGTGGAAGAACAATAGATCGCTAACCCAGCCCCAAAAGCCGATGGTGGTCCTGCCACCATCGGCTTTTTTTGCCCCTCCTTCAAATTTCCGGTAAACACTCCCCTCTCTCGCAGGAAGCCCAGCGACCATTGGCCTCAGGGAAATTTTGAGCTTCGGCGATGTGGTAGGCGGAGGCAGCTGCAATTCCGAAGCTCAATTTGGTCTGCCAGCATATTGGACGCCATGCTCCAGGCCCAATATCGCGACGAACGTCCACCTGTCCTCGGTCTCAAGCAACTCCGCAAGGAGTGCAAACCCACGCCCTGCCAAAAAGGAGCACTGGTTCGGAAAGCGCCCCACCGCAGAACTTTACGACCTCCCTGTTACCCCATGGTCTCAGACAACAATTTCTTCCGAAATTGATGATTTCTCCAAAAAAGACGCTCATTCGAATGATGAAAAATTGTGACTACCATTCCTTATGCTAACACGAACAAAACAACTTGAAATTTTTGGTAACGAGTATAGTCCAGAGAATATTCCATGACAAAACTCAGGACTCCTTTCAATGCCGCGATCGCTGCTTCATGCTTATTGGTTAACCCGGCCTCTGCCGATCTCCTCATCTACGAAGCCTTCGAATACGACCCGACCACTGAGATCAACGAAAATGGATTTTTTGGTGATGGCAATCAGGCCGGCGGTGGCGGCCTCAGTGAGTGGAGCCAGATTACCAATGGAGTCGTTGGAACGCCTGCCGCTCCACCGAACAACGAGGGCGATGTTGCCGACGAGGGTGTCACCTTTACCGACGCAGGCGGCAACGAGCTCCCGGTCGCGGGCAACGCCTACGAGCGCAGGAACCGCGTCGGTCAGGTCGCTTGTTTCGCTCCCATCGACGCCAACGCAACGGCCGCCCTGACCGCCGACAATTCGACAATGTGGATGACCTTCCTCTTCCAGGACTTTGGTTTCAGCGGACCGGACTTCGGGATCGGCTTGCATTCAGAAAAGATGATCGGCAATGACAACCAGGACCTCGAAGCTCCGGGCTTCGGTGTCGGGTTCGGAATTGTATCGACCGCAGGGCAGGATCGAAACATCGGCACCGCCGTGTATGACAACGCGGCGAGCTTTGCCCGCCAGTTTGAAGAAACCCCCACCTTCAACGGCCCAGCGGATAGCGAGGTCTTCCTCCTCGCAATGAAAGTGAACTGGAATCCCTCAGGCACGCCGGACGAGATTTTCGTCTTTATTGTCGACGACCTGACCACCGAGCCTGATGAGGCCGATGCGCTCGCCAGCGACACCTTCGATTGGGATCTGCCGACCCAGCAGTCGTTGGACGTTCTCAACTTCAGCGATACCCAGGTCGGCTACGTGGACGAGATCCGCGTTGGAACCAGCTTTGGCGACGTTGTTGGAGGAGCAATTGTCGGAGCAAAACCGCTGACCATTACCGACATCACCTACACCGGCGAGTCGAGCGAAGTGGCCCTCACCTGGAATTCCAGTGCCGGAACAAACTATATCGTCAAATACTCGACCGACCTCGTGAACTGGGACAACGACCTTGAAGATGGCATCCCCGCCGACGACGGTGACGCAACCACCATAACCTTCGATCTGACAGATTTCGGCCTGGAAGCCGAAACCAAGATATTTTTCCGGGTGGAAGAAGAGTAAGATTCCAAAGAAATAAAATCCCCTCAATTAAACGTTCAGCATTTGTCTACCCTTATAAAACCAATCAAGTTCTCATGAAAACTACCAAGACTCCCCTCGCAGCGCTAGCCACCGCATTAGTCGGCTCCGCTTCCGCCACCCTTTTTATCCACGAACCCTTCGACTACGCGCCGACGAATCCCGTCAACAACGGTGCTTTCCTGGGTGATGGTAACCAGGCTGGCGGCCCCGGCCTTGGCGCCTGGACCCAGGCCAATACTAATACCAACGACATCGACGTCGCCGACGGCGGCTTGACGTTTACTGATGGCGGCGGCAACTCTTTGCCGGTCTCCGGTAATTCATTGGAACGTCCGGTCCGTCAAGGTCAGGCTGCAGTCAGCAGCCCGATTAACGTTGCCGCGACGAATGGGCTGACAGCCGACAACTCGACGATGTGGATGACCTTCCTCTATCAGGACCGTGGTTTCAGTGGCCCCGACTTCGGGATTGGGCTGCAATCTGAAAATATGATTGGCAATGACAATCAAACCCTCGCCGCGCCGGGCTTCGGCGTCGGATTTTCGATCAACTCCACCTCCGGTCCGGCTCGCAACATCGGAACCTCCATCTACAACAATAGCACGGAATTCACCCGAATCACCGAAGCCACCGCTACCTTCGACGGCCCCGGATCAAGCGATGTCCTCCTCCTTGGGATGAAGGTGAACTGGAACCCGTCCGGCACGCCGGACGAGATTTTCGTCTTCAACATTACCGACCTGACCACCGAGCCGCTCGAGTCCGCCGCACTTGCCAGTGACACTTTTGACTTTGATCTGGCGACCCAGAATTCGTTGGACGTCTTCAACATCAGCGAGACCCAGGTTGCAAACGTGGATGAAGTTCGGGTCGCAACCACCTTCGACGACGCCGTCGGCGGTGGCACCATCCCCGAGCCCAGCTCACTGGCCCTTCTGGGCTTGTCCAGCCTCCTGCTTGCCCGACGTCGTCGATAACCGCGCTCTGATAATTTTAAAGGTATTTTCAAAACCCCGCCAATTGGCGGGGTTTTTTTTGGTGTTTTCGAAAAGAAGATCATCCGCGGCACCCAAGCCGCACCCCGGCTCTTTTCACTGGCCGTGCCTGAAATCTCGCGCATCGGATTTCCAGATAATATTTGGTATTTTTCAGCAGGGAATTCCCTCCACCCTTGCTCATCAGCAATCCGAGTGTATCTCGTCGGGGCCTATCCACCTCCCCCCTTTTGAAAAACAACGCACTCCAGCGAGTTCTCTCCAAGCGCTTCCGCATTCTCCTCACCGGCGATCCGGATGGGGTGCCCCCTTGGCTTCCCAACGTTGCCGCGAGCGATGACCCCGGCCTCTACCTTCCCGACGAAGCACCGTGGATTGCACACGGTGACCTGGCTACTTTGGTCGGGGGCATTCGCGCCCTCCTCATGCAAGCCCTCCATCCCGGCAGCCTTACCGGAGTCATGCAACATTCCCGCTACAAAGGCGACCCCCTTGGACGCCTTTCGGGAACCATTCGCTGGCTCACCATGACCACCTTCGCCTCCACCGCCGCAGTTTCCGGCGAAGCCGATCGCGTCAATACGATGCACCAACGCGTGAAGGGTAAATACCAAAACGCCAAAGGCAAAACCATCGACTACCGCGCCGCCGATCCCGATCTCCTCCGATGGGTCCACATCGCCTTCATGGAGTCCTTCCTCCGTTGCCATCAACTCTACTCCACCCGCCCCCTCCCCGGCGGCGCGGACGACTACATCCGCCTTTGGTCAAAATCGGTCATCCCGCTCGGTCTTACCGAGGTCCCCATGTCCGAAGCCGAACTTCTCACCGAGATCGAACGCTACCGCTCCGAGCTCATCGTCACTGATGAAACCCGCGAGGTCATCGGCTTTATCAAAAATCCCCCTCTCCCAAAAACCGCGCTCCCCGCATACCGCTTTCTCTTCAAAGCGGCCCTCGCATCCCTCCCCCGTGAGTATCAGGAAATGATCGGCCTCGGCCACCCCTCCCTCCGCATCATCCGCCCCATCACGGTCAACCTCCTCCGACTCATCCGCGTCGCCATCGGCCCGGAAACTCCTATCGAGGAAGCTGCCATCGAACGTCTCCACCGCGCCGGCCTCATGAAGGACGGTAAGGTCATTCGGGACGCTTCCTGATTTTTTTCAACCACGGCGTTACCTTTTTCATGGTCATCGCATAAGCCTTGCAATGAAAACAACGTTCCTTCTCCCCGCGTTCCTCGCCATCCCCCTGGCATCCGCCGCTCCTTTCCAGCCCACCCACATCCCCGCCGAGGCCCAATGGTTTCTCCACGGCGATCTCACCGGCCTCCGCAAAACCGTGACCGGAGGCATCCTTCTCAAAGAGATCCGATCAAATGAGAACGACATGCTCACCGAAGTCGAAGAGCTCTTCGGCTTTGATCTCCTTACCGATCTCACCGACGTCACACTTTTCGGTAGCGGCAAGGAGGACGAAGCAGCCGTGGTCCTCTCCGGAAAAATCAGCCGCACCCACCTTGAAGAAACCATCGTACAGGCTGACGACTACGAAACCTCCACTCATGGAGCCACCACCATCCACCACTGGGACGACGAGGGCAAAATCCAACACGCCGCTTTCCACGGAGACGACACCGTGATCGTCAGTCAGCAAAAAGATCTGATCGCACTCGCCCTTGATGTCTTTTCAAAAAAGAAGCCCGGCTTGAATGCCGATTTCTCTCTCCCCTCGGAAGTCCCCGTCATTGTGGCCTTTGCCAACGTGCAGAACATCGACATGCCACTTGACGATGGCTCCAAAATTGTTCGTAAAGCTGATTCCATTCTCATGACTCTTGGCGAGACCGACGAGCGCCTTACCGCCGATATGATCATCCAAACAGGCACCTGGAAAGCGGCACGGAGAATGATGCACGTCCTCGAAGGTCTCGTCTCGCTCGGTGAACTGGCTGACGAAGATATCGAGGACCTCGACATCAAACACAAGGGACGGACCAAAGGTAAAACCATGACGATGTCGATGAGCCTCCCGGCAGCAAAGGCCCTCGCCCTACTCTCCGAACTCAAGTAAACTCGGCCAAGATGCCCCACCGCTCCGACACCGATCTCGTCCTCGCCGCTCTCGCCGGCGGGAAGGATGCCATGTCGGCGCGCGATGAAATCATTCACCGCTACCATCAAAAAGTTTACGGCTTCCTCCACCAACTTACCGGCCGAAAAGAAGATGCCGAAGACCTGACCCAGGAAACCCTCCTCCTCGCCCTGCGGAAGCTCAAGACCTTCAAGCAGGGCCGCGACCTCCTCCCCTGGCTCTTCACCATCGCCCGCCGCACCGCCATCTCCCAATGGCGCAAAAGCAAACCCACCTCTCCCCTCTTCGACTCCGATCACCCCTCCGACGAAAGCGCCAAGCCGCACGACGCCGTTGCTCTATGGAAGATCGCCAAAGACAAACTCAAGCCCGACGAATTCACCGCCCTCTGGATGCACTATCAGGAAGACCTCCCCATCAAGGAAGTCGCCCGCGTCCTTCGCAAAACAACCACCCACGCCAAAGTCATCGTCTACCGCGCCCGCAAGCACCTCGGCAAGGAGCTCGCACTCACCAACGACGCTTGGCTTCCCGGCCATCAAGTCAATCTCACCTCGCCATGAACACCGACACTCTCGAAAACCGCCTCCGCGTGAAAATCACCATCGAGACCCCACGTCCCGGTTTTGAAACGCGCATTCAGGCCATGGCCCGCGAGCCTCACATTCCGGAGAAGAAAAGTCTCACTCGCCGCATCGCCATGCCCGCTCTGGCAATCCTCGCCATCGGAATCGTCATCTCTCCGAAGGAGAAACCCGCTGAGCCACCCGTCGCCGATAAGGCCGACCCCATCGAGCCACCCGTCGAAGAGTCCGCCATGACCAAGATCGAAGAGCCTGTTAAAAGGGAAATCGAAGGCCTCAGAAATGATGCAAAATGGACAATGAGCCTTTTTAAGAAGGCCCTTCCCTCCATCCCGGTTGAGACAAAAAAGAAAGAGGGCTCTCCACTGGAAGAATAGCTCCCTAATTTTCTGAAAAATTCTTCGGAGCGAGTGACCTTCTTCATTCAGGCGAACTTCTCCGAATCCTGCGAACACGTCAGCAGCCCTGCCACTCTTTCGGACAGAAGCGACAAGAGATTCCGCAAAAGCCTCACTGATGAGGTCGTAAACTCAAAAAAGCCCCCACCCTTGCGAGTGGAGGCTTTGAAATTTCCCGAACAGACTTCAGCTCAGCGCCTTCACAATGCCTGCGGCATTGATGCCCAACTCGTCCATCACGACATTGCCGGGAGCAGAGATTCCGAAGCGGTCGATCCCAACCACTGATCCTTCGAGGCCGACATACTTATACCAAAGACCGCTGACACCGGCTTCGATGGCAACGCGCTTGGTGCAGGAAGCAGGAAGAACCTCAGCCTTGTATTCGGCGGACTGACGATCAAAACGCTCAAGACATGGAGCGGACACCACACGGGCTCCGGCACCAATTTCCTTGGCCGCTTCAATCGCGTGACCCACTTCCGAACCGGTTGCGAGGATGATGCACTCCAGAGCGCCTTCTTCCTTCTTAAGAATGTAGGCTCCCTTGGCCACGCCATCACGACGAGTCGCTACCGAAGCGTAATCGTTCAATGACACCACCTTCTGACGACTCAGAATCAAAGCAGTCGGTCCGTCTGTGCGCTCCATCGCGCACACCCAGGCACCGGCGACTTCTTCCTGATCGCCGGGGCGAATCACGTCTACATTTGGAATCACCCGGAGACCACTCACGGTCTCAACCGGTTGGTGCGTCGGTCCATCCTCACCCACGCCGACCGAATCATGCGTGAAAATGTAGGTCACAGGAAGCTTGGCCAATCCGGCGATCCGAATCGCCGGGCGGAGGTAATCTGCAAAGACACAGAAAGTCGCGCCGCTGATGCGGAAGAGGCCATCGTAAGCCACTCCGTTGCAAATTGCGCCCATTCCGTGCTCACGGATTCCAAACCAGATATTGCGTCCGGTTGGGTTCGTGGCAGAAAAGTCTCCCCCTTCTTTTAAGTAGTTCTTGGTCGAACCATAAAGATCGGCCGATCCCGTAATCACGGAAGGCATCACCTTGGCAACCGCATTGATCACCACTCCGCCGGAGCCACGAGTGGCGTCAGCATAGTCATCCGCGAAAGCTGGAATCTGATCGGAAAGATCAGTCGGAACCACCTTGGCGACACTGTCCTCGAGCTCACTGGCCAGTTCCTGGTTCGTAGCGGCCCAGGCATCATAATTGGCCTGCCATTCGTTGAAGGCATCAGCCTGGGCTTCCGCCTGAGCGGCAAAGTAAGCCTTGGTTTCATCGGAGACATAGAAAGTTTGAGCAGGAAGACCCAATCCCTTGCGGGCCTCTTCCGAGAATTTGGCACCACCTTCACCGTGAGCACCGGCCGTTCCGGCAACTTCAGGAATCCCCTTACCGATCAGAGTCTTGGCAATGATCACCTTGGGCTTTCCGTTGTCATTGGCCTTGGCTGAATTGAAAGCAGTGAGGAAGGCCTCCAAATCGTGCCCGTCGATCGTAACGGCCTCCCAGTTGAGGGACTCGAAATATTTGGCGGCGTCCCATCGCTGGGTCACGTCCGCCATGGCGTCGAGGGTGACATCGTTGCTGTCGTAAATCAAAATCAAGTTGTCCAACTCGTTTTGACCCGCAAAGGCAATGGCTTCCTGAGCCACACCCTCTTGAAGGCAGCCATCACCGGCAAGTGCCACGACATGATGATCGAAGATGGTATGATCTTCGGTGTTGAATCGTCCGGCGGCGCGCTTTCCGGAAAGCGCGTAACCCACGGCATTCCCCACGCCCTGGCCCAACGGCCCGGTGGTCGCTTCCACACCCTCGGTCTCATCATACTCGGGGTGTCCCGGAGTGATGGAGTGGAGCTTTCGGAAATCAGCGACATCCTGGCCGGTTACGTTGAACCCGGCGAGATGCAGCCAGCTGTAGATAAACATCGAACCATGACCTGCCGAGAGAATGAAACGGTCGCGATTGAGCCACTTCGGAGCGGCAGGATTAAAACGGAGAGCTTCGCCAAAAAGAACCGCGCCCATATCTGCGCATCCGAGGGGAAGGCCTAAGTGGCCGGAGGAGCAGGCATGGACGGCATCAATGGCCAATCCGCGGGCCTCGGCCGCTGCTCTTACTAGTGCATCTTTATTCATGAGGGACAGAACCTCCCCAAATCAGGCCTACCAATCAAGCCGTAATACAAATTCACCGTGACAAGTTCGTGCAAATCTCACTCATCGACCGAAAATCCCTTCACTCTTCACTTTCCAACATTCACTCTTCCCAAGTGAACACCCACCCGGCTCCCCCAAGACTCCAAGGCAGGCTTCTCCTTGCCGCCCCCTCCCTGCGCGATGGCAACTTTAACAAATCGGTCATTCTCCTCGCCGATCATACTCCCGACGAAGGAGCCTTCGGCCTCATCCTCAACCATCCCTCCGGCCAAAAAGTAGGCGAGCTCATCTCCGGCCCCGAATTTAAACACCTGGCGAGTCTCGATGTCCACTTCGGCGGCCCGGTCTCACGCGACCAGCTCACCTTCGCCGCTTTTTACAAAAGAAATTCCAAATTCGGATTCGCCACCCGCATCTCGGCAGACGAAGCCGGTGCCTACCTCAACCAACCGGATACCCTCGTACGCGCCTTCGCCGGCTACACCGGCTGGTCAAAGAATCAACTCGAAGACGAGGTCGAACAAGAAGCCTGGACCGTCGTCAAACCCCAATCCGACCTCATCGCCCGCCAACACGATATCACCCTTTGGAAAGAAATCATGTGCGGCATCTCTCCCTATCACCGTATCCTCGCCAACGCACCCGACGAAATCTTGGCCAACTAACCCTCGCCAGAGGACCCAAAGCGTTTTAGCCAAATCCGCCCCATTCTCCACCGCGCTGCAAACTGCTGGGTTTCCATCCTTGGCACCCCCCTTTCAGACAGATTAGTCTGACAAATCGTATGAAACTTAATTACATGCAACTACTCGCCCTTCCTCTGGCGGGTCTGTCTTTCGCTTCCACCAAACCCATCGACGCCGGGCTTGTCTTCGAGGAAAAAGACGGCGTCGTCGCGGTCGAAGCCGAGCACTTCGTTTCCCAGGAAAAATCCGACGTTCGCGCCTGGCACATCATTTCCACCGAAAACGCCCCCAAGATCGCGCCCGACGGTGATCCCACTCACGCCAACACCGCCTCCGGGGGTGCTTACGTCGAGATCCTCCCCGACACCCGTCGTTCCCACGATGACAAGCTCATCAAGGGCGAAAACTTCACCGACAAAGGCGGCGAACTCGCCATTCTGACCTACCCTATCCACTTCAACACCCCCGGCCGCTACTACTGCTGGGTCCGCACTTTCTCGACCAACACCGAGGACAACGGCATCCACCTCGGCCTCAACGGCACCTGGCCCGCCTCCGGAGCCAAGATGCAGTGGACCAAGAAAAACCAATGGGCCTGGGACAGCAAACAACGCACCCAGAAAGTCCACACCGGCGTCTTCGGCCAAATCTGGCTCGATATTCCCACGGCGGGAGTTCACAAAATCCACTTCTCGATGCGCGAGGACGGCTTTGAGTTCGACAAGTTCCTCCTCACCACCGCCAAGCCCGAGCAGAAATCCCCACCCAAAGGCACAGGCCCCGCGACTCTCGTCAAAGAAGGAAAGCTCCCCAAGGCCTTCAAAACCAAACCAGCAAGCCGCTTCCCCAAACACTGGGGCGCACCTCCACAAATCCAGACCATGGATTTCGTAGAACTTCCCGAGCCTTACGGCAAAGGATCGTCCACCTTAAAAAACTGGATTCTCGAAAATCAGAAAAAGGACGCGGCCAAGCCGAAGTCACGTTTCCCAAAACACTGGGGCGATCCTCCCAAGATCCAAACCCGCGACCTCGTTCCCCTCCCCGGAAACTACGGCCGTGGCTCCTCCACTCTTAAAAACTGGATTCTTGAAAATCAAAAGAAAGATGCTGGAAAAAAAGCAAATCTCCCAAATAAAGTCGCAAGCCTCCCCGACCTCCAGCAACCCCGCAAGGATCACGGCGACGGTACCATCGCCATCACCGGAGCCAAAACCCAATGGCAACCTGTCAATCTCACCCTCGACGGCCCCTTCGCCAACGAACTTGACCAGAATCCCAATCCCTTCCGCGACTACTCCCTCGTCGTCACCTTCACCCACTCCTCCGGCGCCCACGAATACCACGTCCCCGGATACTTCGCTACCGATGGTAACGCCGGTGAAACCTCCGCCAAGTCCGGCACGAAATGGCGCCTGTCTCTTATACACATCTGACGCTGCCGACGATCTACTCTGTGTAGA
>CAJXVQ010000063.1 GCA_913060685.1 uncultured Verrucomicrobiales bacterium | reverse complement strand
AGATCAGCCTCGGTCTCGTGGGCTCGGAGATGTGTATAAGAGACAGCCGCAGATCACCACACAAAACCGATCTCCCCGGAGCCAGTGACTCCGATCGCCTGAGCATGCTCGAACTCGCGACCGCCCCCCTACCCTGGGCCGTGGTAGAAGATTACGAACTTCAGAAGCCCCCGCCATCCTTCACTTGGGAAACAGTGAGGCATTTCACAGAAGAACTCCCTCCAAAAACCCGTCTTTTCCTCCTGATCGGATTCGATCAGTGGAAGAGTCTTCCCAATTGGAAAAACATCGAAGCTCTCGCCACCGACGTCGAGTTCATCGTCGTAGGACGATCTCAACAAGCTCGGCCACGTGAGGGATACCAAGCCCATTTCATCGAGGGCAACCATCCGGCATCGGCCAGCCAAATCCGCGAAAACCTCGCCCTCGGAATAGCTCCTCGTTGGCTTTCAACCCAAGTTTCTGACTATATCGCAGAAAAAAATCTCTATTCCCAAGCTCCCTGACTTGCTCCCAGGCCGGGAATTGACTAAACACCGACCCACAAGAACGAACTTCCGTATGAAAAAAACACTCTGCTCCCTCTTTGCGCTCAGCCTTCTGGCAACGGCACAAGATGCCCCCGACCCCGCCGAAAAAGCTCCTGAAGCGCCTAAAAAACCCCAATATATCATCGATCTCCAGAGCCTCTCCGAGGAAGACGGCAAAAAATACCAGGAGCATTTCCTCCGCGCTGATTATCTCTTCAAGCAAAAGCGCATTTTCGAATGCCTTGAAGAACTAGAAGAAGTCAACAAAATCTATGCGAACAATCCCTCCAGCTCAAATCTCAGGGGCGCGTGCTACGTTGAGTTTCGGAGCTTTGAGAAAGCACGCATCGCCTTCGCCAAAGCAGACGCAGCCAACCCCGGAAATTTCAATGTCCTCTTTAATTTGGCCGAAATCGAATTCGTCACCAAAAACTATAAAGAAGCTCTGAAGTTACTCAACCAGCTTGCGGCAGAAGCCAGCGAAAACAAAGCCATCGAAAGCATGCTCCCGCTCGTGAACTTCAAGATTCTTCTCTGCAAGCTCAAGACCGATGACGAAGCAGGAGCTCGCGCGATCATCGCGAAATCCGACTTCCTTGATGACTCCCCGCTCTTCTACTACGGGAATGCTGCTCTGGAATACTTTGCTGATAAGGGCCCGGAGGCTGAAGTCTGGCTCTCACGGGCCGGTCGTATCTTCCGAAACCCAAATATCATCGCACCCTGGCAAGACACCTTGATTGAGTTCGGCTACATTGAGAGCTTCTACGGTGGCGACCTCGAAGTCCCCGCAAACACCTCGGGAGGCGAAACCGGAGAGTAATCACAGGCTCTCCACTGGTGGGATCTGCTCCAATTTAATCCCGTAAACTTCCGCAATCGCAGGAGCGTCAGACTCCTTGTAGACCTCCCGGTAGTAGATCTCCTTAATCCCGTAGGCACAAAGTGTCTGCATGCACGGAGTGCACGGCATCGTAGTCGTCGCGACTAATTTGGCCTCTCCACGCTTAAACAAACTGCATAGGTTGACCTCCGCATGCAGCATGAACTTTTGGCGACCGCCCCTATCATCCCAGAACCCGAGAGGAGCATCGAATCCGGGAGCCAAGCCGTTATACGCCGTAGCAATCACCCTGTTATCCCAGTCAAGCGCAGCCGCTCCCACCTTCCGGAACGGATCCTCCGACCGCAAACTCGCGACCTCTGCCAACGCCATCGCATATTCAGGAACAGACAATCTTGACTCGCTCATTCGTTCTATCATGGATCCCCTCTCCCAAAGTGTCCAGCCAGCGTCCTAAAATCAGCCTCAAGCGAATCTCCCGCCGCTCCACCCTTGGTTTACTCGGAATCGGAGTTCCAAGTGGAATTTGGGCCGCCGCCATTGAGCCCAATCATCTCTCCATCACCCGTAAGGAACTGATCCTTCCGCGCTGGCCCAAGGCCCTCGATGGCTTCCGCATCGCCCAAGTAACCGATGTCCACTTTCGCCCCGGAGATGACGAGAAACTCATCGCCAAAGTTCGCGAAGCCCTCGCTCTTGAAAGTCCCGACCTCATCGCAGTCACCGGGGATTTCGTCATCGATGACCCCTCATCACTTCCCGAATTTGCCCGCGCACTCAAAGATCTCTCCGCGACCCACGGAGTCATCGCGAGCCCCGGAAATCACGACCGTTGGCACTGTCGCAGTCACAACCTTAAGAAAGAAATCGAAGGAGCTGGAATGACGTTCCTCTCCAACGCCGGAACCAACCTCCACATCAAGGGCGAGAACATCTTTGTCAACGGACTCGATTCGATCTGGGGGGGCCGTCCCAATCCCACCCGGGCCTGGAGGGGACATCAAAAAGGAACCCCCGTTCTTGCTCTCGTTCATGAGCCGGACCCCTTTGACGAACTCCATCAGTCCCACCCTCTCGACCTCCAACTTTCCGGACACACCCATGGGGGTCAGTGCCGCGTTCCCATCCTCGGCTACGTTCCTGTCAAAGTGAAATTTGGCCGCAAGTTCATCTACGGTCATTTCCAAAAAGCCGATTCCCAGCTCTTTGTCGGCAGAGGCATTGGCACCGTCGGGCTTCGTGTCCGTTTTGCCTGCGCCCCCGAAATCGCTATTTTGACTCTTCGTTCAGCTTAAGGAGGATCTCTTTTAACTTTCCGGCGTCATTGACCGGTAATTGGCAGGTTTGGCCCACACAGTAATAGGCGGTCGCCTTGCCATCGACTGGCTTCAAACCCGCCGTAAACTCACTCACGGGCCCTTCATTTCCGAGAATGATGCGATTCGGATCAAAGCTGGCAGTTGCCGCCCCAAGCATTCCCTCACGACCTTCCACACCCGAGATCACCAGGCGCCCGGGTTTCTCCAGATAAAAACGAAGACTCATCAGCATTTCCCCCATTCCTCCCGGAGATTCTTTGATCAGACCGAGATAAGCTTTCAGGGTTTTCCCGGCAACATCCTTCAGATCCTGGCGTCCGGTGATTTCACCCAAGATCGCAAACTCACGCGCGCCCACGGAGCTCTCAGTAGGGATCGCCCCGTCGAACTGCCCCTTCAACCGGAGGACCAAATCCGCCCGCTTTTCACCCTGATAAAAACCACCACTCTTCTTGTCATAAAAAACCGTCAAAGCTCCCTCGGCCAATTTCAGGGCAAATGCCAGATCATCTTTCCTCAGCTCCGCTTCATAGAGCTTCCTCGTTCCAGCTAAAAACAACAAATAGCTTTGCGCCTGAGCCGTCTCATCGCGGTCACCCTCACGCCAGCGATGAGAAAGCCTCCCTGCTTTTTCATCCCACAATTTCGCCTTCACGAAATCATGAGCCCCGCGCGCCGCCGCAAGATACTTTGGCTCCTTTAAAACACGACCCGCCCGCGCCATCGCCCCGATCATGAGACCGTTCCACGAGGCTAGAATTTTATCATCTGTTGCCGGAGGAATCCTCTTGGCCCGGATCTTGGCCAGTTTCGCAAAAATCCCGGCAATCACAGCCTGCTCTTCCGCGGTCAGACTTTCCCTCGGCTTCTTAAAGTGAAGGACATTTTGATTCGGTAAGGGCTCCGGATCGCTATGATCCAAAAAGTTCCCTTTTTCCGACACCCCGAGAACTTCGCGAGCCACTTCCATCTCTTCCTTCGTCAAAACCCCGGCCAACTCCTTCACCGTCCAGCAAAAACACTTCCCTTCCTTTCCCTCGCTCTGAGCATCCCTCGCACAATAGAACCCACCCTCCGGATGGGTGAAATCACGCAAGACGCAATCGGCAATGCCCTTCACCACTCTCCGAAAACTCTCATCTCCGGAAATTTGCCAGGCATCCAAATAGAGCTCCATCAGCTGGGCCTGATCATAAAGCATCTTCTCAAAGTGCGGGACAAGCCACTCACGATCCACCGCGTATCGATGAAATCCACCCATGACATGGTCATGAATCCCCCCGTTCATCATATGCCGGCACGTCTTCAGTATGGCCTCCACCGCCTTGGGATCTCCGGACTGGAGAAGAAATCGAAACACACTCGCTTGGGGAAATTTCATCTCAGTCCCCAGGCCACCCCAAACCGGATCAATATTTGCCAAAATCCGGGGAACCGACTGATCGATCACCGCCTGATCCAACTCGCCGGCGATCGCATTTTGTTCGTGGAGACCGCCGAAGTACTGCTCCATCTGCTTGTGCATCTGGGCCGTCTGCTCCACCACATCGTCCTTCTTTGTCTCCCAAACTTCTTGAATTTGCTTCAAAACCGACGGAAATCCAGGCTGCCCGTTTCTATCCTCGGGCGGAAAATAAGTCCCTCCCGTGAGAGGCTTCAAATCTGGGGTGAGAAACATATTCAGAGGCCAGCCGCCTGACTGCTGGGTCATCGCCTGATACGCTGTCATATAGACCTGATCCACATCCGGGCGTTCCTCCCGGTCCAACTTGATCGCCACAAAATTTTGATTCAGAAATGCCGCGATCTCCTTGTTTTCAAAGGATTCCCGCTCCATGACATGACACCAGTGACACGTCGAATACCCAACGCTGAGTAAAATTAACTTCCCTTCCTTCTTCGCTTTTTCAAACGCTTCCGGCCCCCAAGGATACCAATCGACCGGATTATAGGCATGCTGCAGCAAATACGGAGACTTCTCCTTTGCCAGCCGGTTCGCCTTCTTGACCTCCTCAGCTGAAGCCCCACCCCAAAAAATCATCGCCAAAATTGGCAAAAACAAGATCGCTCGCATAATCATCGACATGACTCTAGCGGCCTTCCCGCAAAACAAAACTCGATTCTGAAAAAGCAATTTTGCGACCCTCGCTTTCACCTCCAAAAATCAAAGGATTCCTTTCTTCACAAGATGTGCGAAATTCCGTCCATCAGACTTGCCCCCGGGCCTGATTCCTCCTTAACTCTCCCCCCTTGGAAAAAAGACCTCTTTGATCCTACCCACTTCTTTAGCCATGATTGAAAATATCCGTAAATATTCCGGTCTCATGATCGTCGTTCTTGTCCTGCTGTTCGTAGGCTTGGTCTTTCTCGACGGCGGCCCTTCGCGAATCTTCGCAGGGAAACCCGTCATGGAGGCCGCCGGCCAGTCCATCTCAGCAAAGGAATTCGACCGCCAGCGCGCCTTGATGGAGCTGCCCGGAGCCCTTCCCAATACCTTCGAGCTTCCTCGTGAGACCCAACTGATCGCCAGCCACTACCTCGGTGACGTTTTCATCGAAAGCCCCTTCCCTAAAACTCCCGCATCCGTGGTTGGCACCATGGCACGATATCTTCAGCCATCTTTGGTGGAGCCGGAACGCTTCATCACAAACCGGATCAACATCCAAAAGGCTGGCATCGAATACGGAGTCACCCCTAGTAATGAAGAAGTCGAAAGCTTCGTTGAAAACGTGATCTTTGCCGACCCTGAAGGGAACTACGATCAGGAAGCCTATTCGGACTTCCTCAAAAACCGCGTCAGCAGATTCGGTGGAAACCGGGGCTTCAACGACTACATCCGCGACCTCCTCACCGGACAAAACCTCGCCAAACTCTTCGGAGGAGGAATCTCACCGGAGATGGAAACCGTCCGTAACATCTACGACGCCCAAAAACAGGTCATCACCGGTCAGCAGATCGAAATTGATGCGAGCACCTACGAAGAAACGGTAAAGCCGACCGAAGAGCAGCTCAAAGAGTATTACGATGCGAACCAAGGCCGTTACAACTCGGACGAGCTCCGAAAAGTCTCCTACGTTCTGATTGAACCCGACTGGGATCAGACACTCCTCGAAGTTAATCAAGCCAAAGAGGCAAGCAAGAAGGCCGACGAGATGATTAAAAAGGCCACCGAGGAGCGTGAAAAGGCCGCTGAGGAAGCACGTAAGAAAAACGAAGCGGACAAACCGACTCCTACCGAAGCTCCCACTCCTGCCGAGACTCCCACTCCTGCCGAGACTCCGACTCCTGCCGAGGCTCCGACTCCTGCCGAGGCTCCGACTCCTACCGAAGCTCCGACTCCTACCGAAGCTCCTGATCCTACCGAAGCTCCTGATCCTATCGAGGCTCCTGCTCCCACAGAGCCGACAACACCCTCTGAAGAAGGTTCCCAAGGTGATCCGGGCGAACCGGGCGAGCCAGCTCCCGCTCCCGCTCCAGCAGACCCTACGACAGCTCCCCCGACACCAGCTGACCCCATTCCTGCACCTGTTGTGCCGGTCATTCCTCCTGCACCTGTTGTCCCCGTCATTCCGTCACCAGTCGTCACTGAGCCAATACCAGGCAGCGGACTGGATGCCGCCATCTCTGGTAATGGAGGCACGGGAATTCCCATCGTTCCAACTCCGCCACTGCAGCCCACTCTTCCCAAGACGGCCAAAGAAGAGCTCAGCAGCGCCGAGAAACAAAAGGCCGTCGATGCCCTGAACTTGGCCGCCAACGACCTCGATCAACTTCTCGCCGACAATCTTGGTAAGGATCTCGAAGAAATTGCAAAAAAGAAGGGCTATGAGGTGAAACAAACCGAATTCTTCTCGAAAGAGAATCCCCCCAAGGAATTTTCCTCATTCATCCAAAACGTTCAGATCGGCAAGGTTTCAGACTCTGCCTTCCTTATTCCGGAGACTGGCGATTCCGACGAGAAGATCACGGTCCCCCACCAGACCGCCGATGGCTGGTTTATTATCCGACTCGATGAGGTCCAGCCCTCCACCCCTCTGAGCTACGAGGAAGCCAAGGAGCAAGTCATGATCGATCTCAAAAAGGAGATGGCTCGCGAGCAAATGATCAAGGAAGCCAAGGAACTCGAAGAGAAACTCGCCAATGCTCTCGAAACTGGAAAATCATTTGAGGAAGCTGCCAAGGAACTGGAACAGACGCCGACCGAAATCAAAGACGTCGGTGAAGGCCAAACCTTTAACTTTGGAGCACGGAGCCAGAAATTGCCGGATCCTCCCGAGTTTCTCGCCGCTCAATTCACCAACCCCGGTGATCTCGCCCCCATCAAGTACACCCCTTCCGAGGAAGAAGCCACGACTGCCCTCATCATCTACGTGAAGAAACGTGAAGTGGTCAAGGATCCCGAATACCTCACCGGCCTCGACAAGAGATACCAGTCTGTCAGCGGAAACATGAGGTTCCTGGCCTTTTCAAACTGGCTTTACGACCGCTTCCTCGAAAGTGAAGTCGTCCCTCCGACCGCTGAATAACACCTTTCTCAAGACAATGCCTGACCACTCCGCTCGTGATGACGCTTTCGACCGGGGGAATTCCCACCTCGCCCTTGGAGAGCTTCCAGAAGCCGAAATCGCCTATCGTGAAGCTGTCGCTTTCGATGATGACTTCTTCGACGGCTGGCAGGCCCTCGGAATGACTCTTCTCAAACTCGAAAAGGTCAAAGAAGCGATCGGTTGTGGAATCAAAGCTACTCTTCTGGAACCAGACGACCTCCTCGCATGGACCGGTCTCTCTCAAATGTATGTTCGTGACGGCCAGATTGCCGAAGCCGAGCACGCCAAAGGAAACGCCCGTATTCTCTCGATGGGAGGAAAGGTGACCAATCTTGGCAAATCTTAACATCCATCCGTTCTACCCATGTTCTTTGTCACCACCGCCATCGATTATCCGAATGGCAAACCCCATATCGGGCACGCCTACGAGAAAGTTCTTGCTGATGTCCTCACCCGCTACCAACGCCTCAAAGGCGTGGAGTCCTACTTCCTCACCGGCGTCGACCAGCATGGCCAGAAGATGGTCAAAACCGCCGAAGCGGAAGGGGTAAACGTCGCAACCCTCGCCAAGCGAAACACCAAGGGCTTCATCAAGCTCTGGGAGAAACTCGGCGTCGAATACGACGGCTGGGCCGAAACGATCGACGACCGGCACAAAGACTGTGTCCAAGCCATTCTCACCGACCTCAAGGAAAAAGGCGCGCTCTACAAAAAATCCTATGCCGGCTTCTACTCCGTCCGCCAGGAACAATACCTGACCGACCGCGACCGCAACGAGGAAGGCAACTTCGGCCCGGAATGGGGTGAGGTGGAAGAACGCGAAGAGGAAAACTGGTATTTCAAGCTCTCCGAACACGCCGACTGGCTGCGCGCCACCGTCGAAAATGATGATCTCAAAATCATCCCTGAATTTCGTAAAACAGAAGTCGTCAACGCCATCGAACGAACCGGTGACGCCGATCTCTGCATCTCCCGGCCCAAGGACCGACTCTCCTGGGGAATTCCCCTCCCCTTCGATCCGGACTTCGTGACCTATGTCTGGTTCGACGCTCTGATCAACTACATCTCCTTCGCGGGATACCGGAAGCCTGACGGCAGCGACCTTCCGGAATTTGATTCCCTCTGGCCCGCCGACCTCCAAATTATCGGGAAAGACATCCTTGTCCCCGCTCATGCCGTCTACTGGCCCTGCATGCTTCACGCCATGGGCTTCGAAGCCTCCGACATGCCCACCCTCCTCGTCCATGGTTTCTGGAATATCCGCGGTGACAAAATGTCAAAATCACTTGGTAACATCGTCGATCCCGCAGAACTGGCAGATAAGTTCGGCCCGGAAGCGGTCCGATACTATCTCTGCCGCGATATCCGCTCCGGCAAAGACAGTGACTTCGACATCGAGCGCCTCGTCATGCTCTTCAATACCGAGCTCGCCAACGATCTCGGCAACCTTTTGAACCGGTCCATCAACATGACAAAGGGCTTCTGCAACTCGACCATCAGCTCAACTGCGACTGACGATCCAGAAGACGTCGGCTTGCGCCAATCTCTCGCAAAAACCACGGAAGCCTATCGCACCGCGATGGAAGCCTGTGAAGTCAGCGAGGCTCTTCAAGCCATCAATGACCACGTCACCCATTGCAACGGCTATCTGGAACGCCACAAGCCTTGGGAGATGAAGAAAGACGAGTCCAAGCTTCCACGCGTTGGAGAGGTTCTCTCACATACCGCCGAGTCTTGCGCCCATCTCGCGCTCCTGCTCAGTCCCATTCTACCGACAGCTGCCGAAAAAATATTTGGACAGCTCAAGAAGGAAGAACTGACAAACCTGACTCTTGATCAACTCCAGTGGGGACTCCTTGCTCCCGGCCACCAAACCGGAAAGCCAAAGCCAGTTTTCCCACGTATTCAGATCGCGGAAAAGGAAGCCTAGGAAACGCGGCTCGCCTTGATTCACAAGATCACACGCCGCAAAAATCTCCCGCTTGTATGAAGAGGGAGATTGCAAAGTCCACCTCCGCGCCAGTCGCGAAGGATTTTCAAAAGAGGCGGGACCCTTAATCGTCGTCTTTATCCTGCTTTTCTTTGTCCTTGTCCGGCTTTCCACGGCCAACGACGCGTCCTTTTTCCTCAAGGAAGAGACGGGCTGCATTAAAGCTGCTTCGGGCGTAATCCCTCAATCCATTATCATCGAGGAGGGCCAAGCCTTCTTCAGTGACTTCAGACTCGAAGATTTTCCAGGCCTTCTTGGCCAGATCTTTCGCATCAATCGAAACCCGTTGCTTGGTCTCACGCTTTTCGGGGCGATCACGGTCGCGATCACGATCCCTTCCGCCACGGCCCCGGCCACGACCACGACGTTCGTTTTGATCTTGTTTCCCCTGATCTCTCTGGGAATCGTCAGAATTTTCCCGCGGTTCCTTCCGGTTATTTTGCCGGGGCTTTTCATTCGGAGTCTTTTCCCCCTCATCATCTGGAACCAGCTTTTCACTAACCTCCCCAGAAATAGGCTCGCCAGCGGTCTCACGACGGGCATCACGAACGCCTGATCGAGGCTCACGGCCTTGTCTGGCAAGTTTCACATCTTCCTGGGTCTCACGTTTCAGAGAGGATTCCGGGCCAGACATATCGGAGCTTTCTTCCAGAGGAAGCTGCTCGTCGCTGTGATCAGATTCAGATTTGGCACTCTTACGAGGTGCACGCTTTGTAGCACTTTTTTTCCGCACGGTCTTTCGTGCAGCCTTCTTGGCTGGTGGTGTCTCTTCGGACATATATTTATTGATTAGAACAGGCGGGAACACAAAGTCTCCCGCCTGTCAATGAGTATTAGATTTAAGCCGATAACGACAGATGATTACTGCCAGATATCGTCTTGTGTTTGTTCGTTGTCGAGATTCCCGCTGGTATTGATATCAGAAGGCTCTCCATCCGGCCCAATCGACCAGAGGTCAAAATCACCGTCGTTCCTGACGTTCTGGACTGGATTTCCATTTTGATCGAGAGCGGCCCGATATCGGAAGGACTGACCAAAACCATCAAGAATCACGCGATTCCCCTGAAGGACTCCGACAAGGGCCGGATTACGATCATCGTTGAGCTCAGGCCAGTAAACAGGCTCGGTCGGATTTTGGCCCTGTCCGGTAAAATCACCAGAGAGAGCCTTGTAGACAATAGCACTCGTAGCATCCTGGCCAACGGGATAGATCCCATTGTGCTCGGCTGCATAGTCCTCCAGCTTCAGCCGAATCATCTGCAAGGTTGTCCTTGTCTGGTCGATGTCCCGCTTCTTATTGACCCTCACCATCACGCCGATGGTAATTCCAGCCAAAATGACGATGATGGCCACCACGACCAAGAGTTCGATGAGTGAGAAGCCAGGCCGAACACGGCGGACCGGGGAATTTGAGGAAATGTATTTCATAGTGTTAGAGTAACAGATCTATCGAAAGGAAGCAACTGGCCCGAGGCCTAGCCGCCCTGCATCTTCTGAATCACGCTGATCAGTGGGAGGAAGAGTGCGAAAACAATGGCACCCACCACAAGAGCGAGGACCACAATCATGAGTGGCTCCAGAATCGAGGTCAGTGCCGTTACCGCCCCATCAACCTCGTCATCATAGACATCTGCGATCTTTAGAAGCATCTCCGGTAGCTGGCCCGTCTCCTCCCCCACATCAACCATCGAGACAACAAGGTTGGGGAAGATCCCTGATCCTGTCATCGGAGTCACGATCGATTCACCTTCCTTGACCGCATCGTGGACCTGATCGATGGCCTCAGCCACGATCGCGTTTCCAGCAGTGTCTCGGGTAATGTTAAGAGCCTGAAGAATGGGAACACCAGAGGTGACAAGAGTTCCGAGAGTCCGGCTGAAACGCGCGATGGCGCTCTTACGCTGGATATCTCCGAAAATAGGGATCTTCAGCTTCAGGGCATCGACCGAGTGTCGGCCCTTCGTGGTCCGGGCCCAGGCTCCGAACGCAGCCCAAGCGCCAACGGCGGCAAAGAGAATCCACACGGAATTTGGGAGAATGAAAGGTCTCGCCAACATCTGGTCAGAGAAGCCAAAGACGACTCGGGAGATGAGAGGGAGTTGGGCACCATCCCCCATGTCCCGGAACATGTCACGGAACTTGGGAACAATGAAGAGCATCAGGAAACTCATGATCGCCACCGCGATGAACATCACGATCAAAGGGTAGACCATGGCGGACACAATCTTTCCCTTCAGTTTATGAGCCTTCTCCTGATATTCCGCAAGACGGGTCAGAACGACTTCCAAGACACCACCAAGCTCACCGGCTTTCACCATATTCACAAAGAGCTTGTTGAACATTTTGGGGTGTTGCCCGAGACTTTCGGAGAAAGTTGAACCTCCCTGGACTGATTCGGCAATGTTGTTGATCGTTGCCTTGAGAACAGGATTGGGCTCCTGCTTGCCCAGAACGTTGAGTCCACGAAGGAGGGGAAGTCCGGAGTCGATCAGCGTCGCAAGCTGACGAGTGAAAATCATCAAAATCTTGGGCTTCACTTTCCCGCCCACTTTGCCGCCCTTACCTTTGGCCTTGGATTTGGTTTTCTTTTTCCCCTTCTTTCCGGGGGATTTGGCCAGCGACCCCTGTCCCTCCGGGACGACTTGGGTCGGGTAGAGGCCCCGTCCACGAAGTGCTTGAATCGCTTCTGTGTCTGAGTTGGCCTGCACCACTCCGCTGGTTTGTTCACCCTTGGAATCGAGCGCAATGTATTGGAAATTAGCCATGAAAATTAGTGTGTCTGCTTAGTTCTAAAGAGTTGAAGAAAGGTTGGGGAAGCTTGAAATGTCGAAATCTTGATCGAAAACCATCAAGATCAACGTATCAGCTAGGTTTAGGTGTATTTCAGGACCTCCTCGATTGTGGTCCGACCCTCGTAAATACAGCGCAAGCCATCCTCTCGAAGTGTTGTCATACCGAGTTCGACCGCCTTCTGCTTGATGACGACCGCCGGGGCCCTGTCGATGATGAGTTCGCGAATTGGGTCGGAGACATTCAAAAGTTCGTAAAGACCAGCACGCCCCTTGTATCCGGATTCACCGCAGGTTTTGCAACCCTTTCCAGTGTAAAAGCTCTTGTCTCCCAACTCATGGGGAGCCACTCCGAGTTGGCTGAGGATGGCCTCACTTGGCTCATAGGGTGATTTGCAATCCGGGCAGATCGTCCGCAAGAGACGCTGGGCAAGAATCCCCTCCAATGAGGCCGCTACCAGGAATGGCTGGGTTCCCATATCAACCAGACGGGTGACTGCGCCAGCCGCGTCATTGGTGTGAAGAGTCGAAAGCACCAAGTGCCCCGTCAGCGAGGCCTGAATCGCAATCTTTGCCGTATCAAGATCGCGCATCTCCCCCACGAGAATCTTATCGGGATCCTGTCGCAAGAAGGCTCGGAGAACGCGCTCAAAAGTCATTCCAATGGCGTCGTTAATTGGAACCTGAATGATGCCGTCGACGTCATATTCGACGGGATCTTCCGCGGTCAGAATCTTGGTATCAATGGTATTGATCTCCCGAAGAGCGGCATAGAGAGTTGTCGTCTTACCTGCACCTGTGGGTCCAGTGACGATGAAAATACCATTCGGCATCCGGATGGTATCATGAACATATTCGTGAATGTGTTTGGGCAGCCCGAGATTATCGAGGTTCAGATTTACCGAGTTCCGGTCAAGAACACGCAGAACAACACTCTCGCCATACTGGGTTGGCAAAGAGGAAACACGCATATCGACCGACTGATCGCCCACCTGCTTCACAATTCGTCCGTCCTGCGGGATACGACGCTCGGCAATGTTCATGTTCGCCATCACCTTGACCCGCGAAATGATCGGGAGAGCAAGATGAACTGGTGGAGGTGACATCTCGTAAAGACCACCGTCCACCCGGTAGCGAATCTTAAATTCAGTCTCAAACGGCTCGAAGTGAATGTCTGAAGCCTTCTCCTTAATCGCTTGATAGAGAACAAGATCGACGTAGCGCATGATAGGGGCCGAGTTCGCCTCGTCCTCCATTTCGGCCTCACCGCCCTTAAAGCTCAATCCCCCGTCGAGCTGGCTTAGGATGTCATCCATGGCCTTTTCTTCGCCGCCATAGAGTTCGTTAATCTTCTGCTCGACGAGATTGTCGGCACCCACTACGAGAATGAGCTCCTGACCGACGGCAAAGCGGAGATCCTCGAGAATTTGAGGATTGAGAGGGTCGGTCAGAGCGACTGAAATCCCGCCGCTGTCGTATGAAATTGGGAGAGCGCCATGAAGTCTGGCGGTGCCGGCAGGAATCAGGGAAAGGAGCGCTTCGGGAGGCTCAAATTCGCTGAGGTCAATGTATTCGGCACCCAGTTCCTGGGCGATCATTGGCCAAATATCGTCGCGCGAGCCAATCACCTGGTAATCGGCGAGAATTTCTGCAGCTTCCTTACCGCTGTTTTCGATCTCCGAGAGAACGTCTTCCTTGAGGGCGCCGTCGATCATGCCGCGGCTGACAAAGAGATCGAGGATTTGAGTATTATCCATCTGTATCTGAAAAGTAAGTGTTTGTGTGTGTGTTTGGTATCAATCGGCGTCGGACATGGTCACTCCGATCACCTCGGCAGCCGAAGTCATGCCAACGAGAACCTTTCGGATTCCGTCCTCACGAAGAGTCCGCATTCCAAGTTCTCGAGCCCTGCGCCGGAGTTGCGGCGTGCTCAGATCTTGGTTGATGAGGTGGCGAACTTCATCGTCAATAAGGAAGATTTCAAAAATACCGATTCGACCGCGATAGCCCGTGTCCCGGCAGTTTTCACAACCAACAGGCCCCATAATATTGGCGTCGGCAAGCTGGGCGGGATCGATGCTCAGCATCCGGAGCTGCTTTTCATCGAGTGTCGCGGGCTCCTTGCACTTATCGCAAAGCTTCCGGACGAGTCGCTGAGCGAGAATGGCCCGCACCGCCGAAGCGATCAGAAATTTCTTAATGCCCATATCGGCGAGACGTGCCACCGAGCTGGGAGCATCGTTCGTGTGCAGGGTGGAGAAAACCAAGTGACCGGTCAGTGAAGCGTTGATCGCAATATTCGCGGTCTCACCGTCTCGAATCTCACCCACCATGATGATGTTTGGCGCCTGTCGCAGCATCGAGCGAAGCGCGGCCGCGAAAGTCATCCCGATATCCGCGCGAACCATCACCTGGTTAATGCCGGCGAGCTCATACTCCACCGGATCCTCAACCGTGATGATTTTCTTATCCGGCTTGTTGATCTCATTCAAACAAGCGTAAAGAGTCGTGGTTTTTCCTGAACCCGTAGGCCCGGTGACCAAAATGATCCCATCGGGAAGGCGGAGGAGTTTGGCGAAAATCGCCTGATCATCAGAGAGGAAGCCGAGCTGGGGAAGACCGAGACTCAGAGCCGACTTATCAAGAATACGCATCACGATACTTTCACCGTGATTGGAAGGAACGGATGAAACACGAAGATCGACTTCCTTCCCTCCCATTTTCACCTGAATTCGACCATCCTGCGGAATTCGCTTCTCCGCAATACTCATCGAGCTACTCATGACCTTGATTCGGGCAATCACGGCTGGAAGAAGTTTCTTCGGATGACTCGCGGCCTCAATCAACTTACCGTCCAGTCGGTTACGGATTCTTAAAGAAGTTTCAAGGGGCTCGATGTGAATATCACTCGCCCGCATCTTGAAGGCATCCACCAGGATCCCCGAGACCAACTTAATCACCGGTGCATCGGAATCATCCGAGCCGATATCCCCCACCACCTGGAGTTCACTCGCGTCAGCCTGCCCAACCTCGTCACCGAAAATCTGCTGCCAGGCATTTTGAATCCCCTTGGGAGGAGCGGCGTAAAACTGGCACTCGCGATTGACGATATGCGGGATGGCATCCTGAGCCTCGAAATCGAGCACGTCCGCCAAAGCAATACTGAGATATGACCCATCATCAGCAAAAGGAACGGCATTGAAGCGCCGGCAATCCATCAGAGAAAGATAGGTTTTGAAAGCGGGATCGATGAAACCGCTGGCAAGGTCAATCACATGTGTCCCCACGTTGGCAGCTGAAACTTCGGCAATCGCGGTCTCAGTAATGTCCCCATGATCGAGGAAATGCTGAATCAGACCTTCATCTCCCAGCTTGGAGCGAATGTCATCAACGTGCTCGGGAGTCAGGTGGCCGCCTTCGACCAAGAGTTGAATCAAGTAATCTTCGTTTGAATACACGGTGTAATGTTCGGTGTGCGTTTCTGGTGTGTGGTGCCAGGCGAATGATGCTTCATCCTCCTAGCGTTTGACACAGACTGCGGAAACGAGAGTGAGGTGTCAACCAGTCGGAACCGAATGACGAAAAAAATCTACGATCCCCCCCTAAACTCGGCAAAAAACACCCCCAACAACTCCTCCTGCTTGCCTGCCATCAGCCTCGCATCATCCGGATTTCGGTCATCATAACCTGATAAATGGAGCATTCCATGAATGCCATAGAGGGCAATCTCGCGATCCGGACTGGAGCCAAATTCACTTGCTTGCCGGGCCGCAACTTCGACCCCGATCAAGAGTTCACCATGATCAAAGGTAATGACATCTGTCGAAGTGGCATCGTCCAGAAACTCCCCATGCAAACGAGACATCTCATCATCATCCAAAAGCGTGACCTCAATCCCACCAAGTTCTCGAATCTCCCCTTCCCCAATCTCCCTTAAAAACTGAAAGATCTCTTCCCAGCCAGCAATCAGACGATCCAATAGCTCGGGGGAAATATCCCTCGATTGGCAGCGGGGGTATACTTCAATCATCGATCCATTGATTAGCCCTGTTGGCGTCGACGCCGAACGCGTTCAATCTCCTCGACCGAGACCACTTTCCCACCCTTCGACAACAGATCCGAGGGGGCATCCTCCACCTGATCCTTCGGATATTCGATTCTCGCATGCAGCATGCTCCGCAAAGTGGCAGCAAACACCTTACGAATGGTCTTAAGTTCGTTCAAGGTCAACCCACAGGCATCCAATTGACCATCTCGAACCCTCTTGAAAACGATTTCATCCACCAAAGCTCGAATCCGACTTGGAGAAGGCTTCGAGATCGTTCGGGAAGCACTCTCGATCGCATCTGCCAATGAAATAATCCCGCTTTCCCTCGTCTGAGGAATCGGCCCGGGGTAGCGAAAACTCTTCTCATCGATCTTGGGAAGATCATCTGTATTAGAAGGCCCGTTCCCCTTCTCGATATTATGTTTTACCAACCGTTCCTGCGCCTTGCGGTAGAAATAGTAAACCAATGAATCACCGTGGTGCTCCTGAATCACCTCAAGAATTCGCGGATTCAACTTGTTCTTGATGGCGAGATCCACGCCATCTTTCACATGAGCGACAATAATCAGAGCACTCATTGTTGGAGTCAGCCCATCGTGCGGATTGAGCCCTCCTTGATTCTCGATAAAATACTCCGGCTTGTTCAGCTTTCCGATGTCATGAAAGTAAGCGCAAACCCGACTCATCACCGCATTCGCCCCAATGGCCTCGGCCGCACTTTCAGCCAATGACGCCACGATCAGACTATGATGAAAGGTCCCTGGTGCCTCGATCTGCATCTTACGCAGAAGAGGGTGATTGAGATCACTTAGTTCCAACCATGACATCTCGGTCGTTAAGCCAAAAACTCCTTCCAGCAAGGGGAGAACGCCTCCCACAAAAAGCCCCGTCAGCAAACCTGTCGAAAGCGCAATTAAACACGCTTTTCCAAAAATTGTCCAACTCTCGGAATCAGAGAATGCGAGACTCTCCATCGAGATCTTGCCAAAGGCCAGGTCAACCAATAGAGCCATGATTCCCACCCAGAGCCCGGCACGCAATAAACGCCCTCTTTTACTCACCCTCTTCGTCGCGAAAACCGAAGCAAGACCACAAAACAAACTAATTGCGAAAAAGGCCCAGCGATCATCGCTCGGCACCGTCAACGCCCCGAAGAGACTCACGAAGACCGAAGAATAGACTCCTGCCCGCTGACCTAGCAAAACCGAATGAACCATCGGAGCCAGAGCCATCGGCATCACCAGAAATTCATAATTCTCGCCCAGTCCCGAATTCAGAGCCACTCCGCAGGCCAACTTAACCAGCCAGAGATGAATCAAGATCCCCCCGAACACCAAAAGCACACTGCCATTTCGACTCGCAGACTGCTGATGGTTCAAGTGGAAGATAGCCAGGCCTGAGATCATAATGACCACCGCCTCCACCACCCGGCTCGAGTTGACACCATCCACCCCCGCGAAAAGGCCTACCATTCCCAGCGCAAACGCAAGATAGAGCCCTCCACGCATGAACAAGCTCCGGTCCAAGCGAGCAAGAACCCCACCATCGGAGTTCGTCCTTCGCTTCTTGCCTGAAGAAAGGCCCTGTTGGACCAACCTCCATCTTCTGATTTGATCAACAAGTCCCAAAATAGTGATCTTGGTTCGCTCCCCCCGTCACGGAGAGAACGTCGGCGGAATCTAGAATCAATGAGCCCGCCTCGCAAGGAAGAAGACTGAAGCTATTTCGGATCTCCGAATGAATAAATTCGGAGACCCTAAAAACCAATGAGTTGAGAAAAAATCAACCCAAACGAAAGACGATTCTCGCCTTCGTAGTGTCATATGGAGACATCTCCATCTTCACTTTATCACCGACGACAAGTCGGATGAAACGCTTGCGCATCTTGCCGGAAATGTGGGCCAATACTTCGTGGCCACTTGGCAGGGCCACCTTGAACATCGTTCCAGCAAGCACGGCAGAGATCGTCCCTTCGATCTCGACGGACTTCTGCTCGTCTCCTTCTCCAGGTGCTCTGTTGGCTTTGGAAATGTGACGACGTCCGCGACGGCGGCCTCCGCCGCCACCTGCTGGCCCAGGTCTTGGCGCAGCGCCTCCAGCGCCCGCTGTAGCTCCTCCCGCTCGTCCGCCGCCACCTGCTGGGCGTGCGCGCGCTGCTTCACCGCAGCCAGGCGCGCCTCGTCGGCCGTCTCGAGTCGCGCCGCCGCGTCTACCCGTGCCTGCCGAGCCGCGTCCAGCTCCGCCTGCAACGCCTGCTGCGCGCCGCGCGCCGCCAGAGCGCGCTCCGCGGCCTCCGCCTCGGCGCGCGCGCGCTCGCGCCGCAGCTCTTCGCCGGCCTTGCTGCGCTCGGCCGCCTGCTCCGCCAGCTCCGCGCGCAGCCGGTCCTCAGCCTGCCGGGCCTCCGTGCGTTGCTCCTCGCGGCGGTCGCGCTCCGCGTCCAGCTCGGCCTGCGTGGCCGCAGCGCCCGCGGCGCGCTCGGCCAGCTCGCGCCGGAGCTCCTCGGCGCGGCCGCGCAGCAGCTCCGCCTCGCGGTGCCAGCCGGCCTCGCCGTTCTCCTTCTCCAGCACCAGCTGTCGGTAGCTCGCCTCCTGCTCGGCCAGCGCCGCACGCAGACGGTCGGCCGCCTCCTGCTCGCGGTGTGCGGCGCGCTGCGCCTCCTGGCCGGCCGCGTCCAGCCCGCGCTGTGAGGCGCGCCGCTCGGCGTCCGCCGCGTCGCGCGCCTGCTGCAGCCGCAGCCGCAGCGCCGCCTTTTCGTCCTCGGCCTCTGCGGCACGCGCCTTGAGCTCCTCCGCGCTGGCCTGCGCCATCGCCAGCCGCATGTCCGCCGTGCCACGCTCGCTCTCCGCTTGTAGTCGCGCCTGCCGCGCCGCCGTTTCCTCGTCGGCCAGCTGCCGACGCACTGCCTCGGCCGCGGCGCGCGCCGCGTCCACCTCCGCGCCGAGCTCCTGGCGCAGCCGCTCCGCCGCCGCCCGCCTCTCAGTCGCAGTGCCACTGGCGGCGGCGCGCTCTGCCTCCAGCTTGGCGCGTAGTGCCGCGCCTTCAGCAGCGGCGGCGTCCGCGCGGGCACGCAGGTCCTCGGCGTTGGTTTCCATCAGCCCCAGCTGCATCTCCGCGCGACGCTGTTCGCCACGCAACTCCAGCTCCAACGCCGTGCGTGCTGCCTCCTTGTCCGCCAGCTCGCCGCGCACCGCACTCGCCAGCTCGGCCTCGCGCTGCAGCTGCGCTGCGGCTTCGGCGCGCGCGCGCTCCAGCTGCTGTC
>CAJXVQ010000062.1 GCA_913060685.1 uncultured Verrucomicrobiales bacterium | reverse complement strand
CTACACAGAGTAGATCGTCGGCAGCGTCAGATGTGTATAAGAGACAGTCCCAGCCCTTCCCCCTGCCTCGCCCCGGTCACCGCAATCTGCCGCAGCTTGGCAACTCCACCTCCTAATTCACTCACCACCAGCGTCCCCAGCAACTCCCTTCCACCAAAAAAACCGAAATGACGATCATCCTCATCTGCCTTTAGCTCATCAACCGTCCACTCCATCCCCAGAGGCTTCCGGAGTTCTTCAAATCTCAAATCAAGAAGCTGCCGATATTCCTCCGAGCCAAATTCCACTTCATGGAACTTCAGTCCCTCTTTCTCCAGGTTACTCATCGTTCTTTTTTTCCCGAACTCCCCCTCAGGTCACGCAAAAAAAAGGAAAGCCAACCGACTCCCCCTCCTTTCACGATGTCTGGAACCAACGGTTGCAGACTATCTCAAAATCATGCGCCCCTTATGCTGGCTGACCAAATCAATGACATCTCCTCCTCGTTCGGTTTCCAACGCGAAGAGATACCAGCCCCACTCGGGATCGTAGAAAAAAGTTCTCGTTTGAAGCGTCCTCCGTCTTCCGCCGTCCTTGATCACTGGTGCGATGAAAGTCACACAAATCCCCCCTGTCACCGTGGTTGCACCATCGACTTTACGCTCCGCCACTTGCAACGGCCCCACCGTGACCTCCGCTTGTCGAATCTGATTTGCCTCGGCGATCAGCCTTGCCGCCAATTTGCGATCCAGATCCTGGGCTTGCGCCGAAAACCCCAATAAAAGTCCCAAAAGGGCCGGTAAAAAGCATGATCGAAGTCTCATATCAAGGTTTAGACCCTCTTTCTCGCGGAAAATTCATCATTTTCCATAATTAAATCCAAAAAGAAGTTCCACTTGGCAACTCCCCCTGCTCAACCATATTCTCCCGCCCGACTCCCGGAGGGCATGCCAACTGCTCAGACCCTCACACGTTCTTTCAATCATGAATTTCTACGATCCACGCCACACTCCTGATTCTTCCGGCACTCTCCACCAGTGGGATAATGAAACCGCCAACTGTGGCATGGGCGCCATCGCCAATCTCCGTGGAGAAAAATCATACCAAATCGTCGACTATGCCCTCACCTCGGTCTGCAACATGACCCACCGGGGAGCGGTCGATGCCGATATGAAGACCGGAGATGGATCCGGCATCCTCTGCCAAATCCCCCGCCCCCTCTTCGCCAAAGCCGCAGCGCAATTTGGATTCTCGGGCGCTGCCGATGACCTCGGCGTCGGCGTCTTCTTCCTCCCCGAAGGCCTCGCTGCCAACATCAAGTCCTTCACCGAATCCGTCCTCACCACTCGTGGAATTCCTTTCATCGGTTGGCGTGAAGTCCCCGTGAACCCCGACGAACTCGGCGAACTCGCCCGCCTCACCCAGCCTCTCATCACCCACCTTCTCGTCAGCCGGCCTGCTGAAATTGACGCCGATCACTTCGAGCGCCTCCTCTATCTCGTTCGCCGGGAGGTGGAACGCGAGTTTAAGGACGAGGCCGCATTCTACATCCCCACCCTCTCCAGTCGCCTCATCAGCTACAAGGGACTCGCCATGCCAGCCACTCTCCGGGCTTTCTACAGCGACCTTCAAGACTCCGAATTCCAAACCGGAATCGCCCTTTACCACCAACGTTTCTCCACCAATACCTTCCCCGCCTGGCCCCTCGGACAGCCCTTCCGAATGATGTGCCACAACGGCGAGATCAACACTGTCCGCGGAAACCGCAACTGGATGGCCTCACGTGAGGAATTCTTCGAATCCGAGCTCTGGGGAGACGACATCGAACTCGTTAAAAACCTCATGAAGGAAGGCGAATCAGATTCCGCCTCCCTCGATCACGCTCTCGAAATCCTCATCCTCTCGGGCCGCCGCATCGAGCATGCCATGTGCATGCTCGTGCCTCCCGCCTTCCGTCACGATCAGGAAATCTCCGAAGAAGTCCGCGCCTTTTATAATTACATCCGCTCATTCTCCGAGCCTTGGGATGGCCCCGCCGGCCTCTGCTTCACCGACGGCAGAAAAATCTGCGCCGGTCTCGATCGAAACGGCCTCCGCCCCTCGCGCTACACGCTCACCGAGGATGGTCTTCTCTATATCGGCTCCGAATCCGGTGCCGTCGCCCTCCCCGATTCCAAGATCACCCGCCGTGGCCGCCTCGGACCCGGTCAGATGCTCTCCGCTGACACTGTCACCGGCGAAGTTCTCCTCGATAAGGAAATCAAAGAGCAACTCGCCGCGCAAAAACCCTATGCCAAGTGGATCGATAAAAATCGCGTTGAGCTCAAGTCTTTCACCTCCCCTTCGGCCCTCGTTCCCACCGTCGATTTCGAACCCCTCGAACTCTCCCGCCAGCAAGTCACCCATGGCGTCACCGCCGAGGACCTCGATATGGTCTTCCCCCCCATGATCAAAGGCGCGCAGGAAGCCGTTTTCTCCATGGGCGACGATATCCCGCTCGCCCCCCTATCACGCTACCCGCGCCTCCTCTTCACCTACTTCAAGCAACTCTTTGCCCAGGTCACCAACCCGCCCATCGATCCCATCCGGGAATGGGCCGTCATGACTCTCGGAGCCGGACTTGGCGCGGAGCAAAACCTCCTCACCGAAACCCCGAAGCACGCCCGTATCCTCAGTCTCGAATCCGCCCTCCTTTTCGAACAGGAACTCGAAACCCTGAGACAGCGCAAGGAGCACGGATTTGTCAGCAAGGTCATCGATACCACCTGGCCGGCCTCGGAAGGAGAAGCAGGCCTCAAGAACGCTCTCGACCGTATCTGCGCCGAGGCCGAAGAAGCTGTTAACAACAAGGTCGAGATCCTCATTCTCTCTGACCGCGCCACCTCGGCAGATCGAATTCCCATTCCCTCCCTCCTCGCCACCGGCTCGGTCCACCACCACCTGAACCGCTGCCGCAAGCGCCTCCGCACCTCTCTCGTTGTCGATACCGGCGAAGCACGCGACACCCACCAAATCGCCTGCCTCTTCGGCTTTGGAGCCACCGCGGTCTGCCCCTACCTCGGCTACGCCACCGTCCGCCAGGTCGTCGCGACCGACGCCAAGAACAAGCTCGGCGAGGATATGACTCCGGAGCTCGCCATGGCGAACTACCGCAAAGCCCTCGAAAAAGGCCTCCTGAAAATCATGTCCAAGATGGGCATCTCGGTCCTCAACTCCTATCAGGGAGCCCAGGTCTTCGAAGCCCTAGGAGTGGGCAAAGAAGTCGTCAAATATGCCTTCACCGGAGTTCACTCCCGTATCGGCGGTGTTGGCTTTAAGGAGATCGCGGAAGAGTCGATCGTGCGTCATCGCGCCGCATTCCAAACTGACGTTGACTCAGGCAAGATCCTTGACCTTGGCGACCCCGGCTACAACCGATACCGCAAGTCCGGCGAGTCTCACGCCATCACCACTGATGTCATCAAAAACCTCCACACCTTCGTCCGCGATGGCAAAAAAGAGGACTACGATGACTACGTCAAGATCACCATCGAGAACGACCCCATCACCATCAAGGACATCCTTGCCTTCAAGGTCCCCGCAGCAGGAATCTCAATCGAGGAAGTGGAGCCCGCCACCGAAATCGTCAAACGCTTCACCACCGCCGCCATGTCCATGGGCGCTCTTTCTCCGGAAGCTCACGAGACCCTTGCCATCGCCATGAACCGCATTGGCGGTAAATCCGATTCCGGTGAAGGCGGCGAAGATCCACGGCGCTTCAAGCCCTACCCAAATGGCGACCACGCCCGTTCATACATCAAGCAGATTGCCAGTGGCCGCTTCGGAGTTTCCGCTCATTACCTCGTCAATGCCGATGAACTGGAAATCAAAATGGCCCAGGGTGCCAAGCCCGGCGAAGGTGGTCAACTCCCCGGACATAAGGTCAACGCTCTCATTGCCCGCCTCCGGAACACCCAGCCCGGCGTCCAGCTCATCTCACCACCGCCCCACCACGACATTTACTCCATTGAGGATCTCGCCCAACTCATTCACGACCTCAAGGAAGTGAACCCGCGCGCCAAGGTCACCGTCAAGTTGGTCGCCGAATCAGGAGTCGGAACCGTCGCCGCCGGTTGCGCCAAAGCCAGCGCCGATAACGTCCTCATCTCCGGTCACGACGGAGGGACCGCCGCCTCGCCGCTCTCCAGTACGAAGCACGCCGGACTTCCATGGGAACTGGGTATCTCGGAGGCCCACCAGGTCCTCATGATGAATAAACTTCGCAATAACATCACCCTTCGAACCGACGGAGGTCTCCGGACCGGACGCGATGTCATCATCGCCGCCATCCTCGGCGCCGAACAGATGAACTTCGGAACCATCGCCATGATCGCAATGGGTTGTGTCTACGTGCGTAAATGCCACCTCAACAACTGCCCCGTCGGCGTCGCCACCACCGCTCCAAAATGGCGCGCCAAGTTTAAGGGATCACCCGATCATGTCGTCAACTTCATGATGGGTGTGGCCGAAGAAGCCCGCGAAATCATGGCATCCCTCGGAGTACGTTCCATCAACGAACTCGTCGGCCGCCCACAGAAATTTCTCGAGCAACGTAAAGTCCCGGATCATCCCAAGGCCAACACGCTCAATCTCTCGAAGGTCCTTTCGGACAAGGCCGACGACCAGGCCATCCGAACCTGCACTCTCGAGCGCAACGATGGCATCCACAAGCCAGCCCTTGATCTCGACATCCTCAAGGATCTCGCAGCCCACACCGGAACATCGGAGGGCGAAAACCCCACCACCGGCCTCATGGATCGCGGACCTTTCGTAAAGGAATACGATGTCGTCAACACCGACCGCAACATCGGCACCCGCACTGCTGGTCGCGTTGCTGAAATCTATGAAAATCACGGCCTCCCCGCCAACAGCATTGACCTCACTTTCCGTGGATCCGCCGGCCAGTCCTTCGGAACGTTCCTCTGCGGCGGCATCAAGCTGACCCTCATTGGAGAAGGGAACGACTACGTTGGCAAGGGCATGAGCAACGGTGAAATCACCGTGCGCCCACCCGCCAATATGAACCCCGAATTTGTTGCGGCCAGAAACTCCATCGTCGGAAACACCTGCCTTTACGGCGCCACCGGCGGCAAGCTCTTTGTCAACGGACGCGCCGGGGAACGCTTCTGTGTTCGCAACTCCGGCTCCATCTCGGTCTGCGAAGGCGTGGGAGATCACGGTTGCGAATACATGACCAATGGCACCACCGTCATTCTCGGCCTCACCGGGAAGAATTTCGGCGCCGGCATGTCCGGGGGAACCGCCTACATTTACGATATCGACGGTAAATTCCAGAGCCGTCTCAACGCCGAAATGGTCGTGGCCCGCCCAATCAAACGCGACCAGGACATCGCCGATGTAAAGAGCCTCATTGAGGCTCACGCCGAGAAAACCGACTCCCCACGAGCCAAGGAACTTTTGGAAGATTGGCCTTCCACGACCACTAGATTAATTCGCGTGATCGCCAAGGAAAAATACGATCTCGAGAAGGCCGAAGAAGAACACGAAGCAGCAGTCGTGGTCGATTAATCAACCACCCTCCAATCGACATGAAAGAAACAAAAGGCATCCACGAACTCTACGACGAATTGGGAGAGGAAGCCTCTGCCATCGTTTGGAGAAACACTCCTTCTCCACTCTCGCGCCGCGGCTTCCTGAGCCGTAGCGCGCTTGGAGCCATGGCAGCAGCGATCGGTGGCCGCATTGTTTTTGGAGATCGCTTTCCCTCCGGTCTGATTCCCGCCGCTCTCGCCCAGACCGTGGAGCCTTTTAAGATTGAAGGCAAAGACGGCCTTACCATTCTCAATGATCGCCCGGTCAATGCCGAGACCCCGGCGCATCTTCTCGATGACGCCATCACGCCCGCCAGCCGCCTCTTCGTCAGGAACAACGGCCACCCGCCTGTTCTTGATTCGATTGACGTCGAAAAGTGGACGCTCGAAATCGCCGGACCTGGCGTCGACAAGCCAACCACCTTCACCCTCGCCGATCTCAAGAAGAAATTCGAAAACGTGACCCGCCAGATTCTCATCGAGTGTGGCGGCAATGGCAGAAGTGAATTCTCCCCACCCGCTTCCGGAAACCAATGGACCATTGGAGCCGTCGGCTGCCCCACCTGGACCGGCGTCCGCATGCGCGACGTCCTCAAAGCCTGCGGCGTGAATGACAAGGCCATCTACACCGCCTACTACGGCAAGGACACCCACCTCTCAGGCGACCCCCAAAAGGATCCCATCTCCCGCGGCGTCCCCATCGCCAAAGCGCTCGATGAAGATTCCCTCATCGCCTGGGCCATGAACGGCAAAGACATCCCCTGGATGAACGGCCACCCTCTCAGACTCATCACCGGCGGTTTCCCCGCTTCAACCTCCGGAAAGTGGATTCACAAACTTCTCGTCCGCGATCAAGTGCACGACGGAGCCAAGATGACCGGCACTTCCTATCGCGTCCCAAAGCACCCTGTCGCACCAGGGACAAAGGTGCCGGAGAAAGACATGGTCATCATCGAAGCCATGCCGGTGAAGTCACTCCTCACCTACCCCAAATCTGGGATCGAAACTCCTGCCGCTAAAACCTTTTCCTGCCGCGGCCATGCCTGGGCCGGAGAAAACAAAGTGACCGAAGTCCACACCTCCATCGACTTTGGCAGCACCTGGCAAAAGGCCACCCTTCAGGCCCCCGCCAATCGCTTCGCCTGGCAGCACTGGAAGCAGGACGCCATTAAGTTCCCCGAAATCGGCTACTACGAAGTCTGGGTCCGCGCCACCGATGACAAGGGCAACTGCCAACCCATGATCCTTCCCGGTTGGAATCCCAAAGGCTACCTCAACAACGCCTGCCACCGCATCGCAGTCCAAGCCATCTAAACGAGCGATGACCAAGCGAATCCGCCACAGCCTCATCCTCGCCGCCTGCGGTGCCGCCACCTTTTTCTTCATCAACGCAAGCGCCGCCGAACCCAAAAAAAAGGTCGTCAAAAAGATCGATCCGACCAGTGGCATGATCATTGATGAAAACTGGCGCACCGTGCAGGCCATGTGCTCATCCTGCCACTCGCCCAAGCTTTTCACCAACTACGGCGGCACCCGCGAGACCTGGACCGGACTCATCCGCTGGATGCAGCAAAAACAAGGCCTCTGGGAATTCCCCCCCGAGATCGAA
Organism: uncultured Verrucomicrobiales bacterium; assembly: GCA_913060685.1. GTDB lineage: Bacteria > Verrucomicrobiota > Verrucomicrobiia > Verrucomicrobiales > Akkermansiaceae > SW10. The sequence continues at coordinate 12,201 of CAJXVQ010000062.1, read as the reverse complement.
ACCCAGATCCTCGACTACCTCGAGGCCAACTACCCCCCCGGCGAAGCCAGCCGCCGCCGCAACCTCTCCGCTGATTTGCGCCCCCCTAATCCCTACACCAGCGACGCCCGCGCCGAATACGAAGAGAAGCTCAAGCGCGGCGAGATCACCCCGCCGAAGATTACGATCGACCCAACGGGCCAATAGCGACCGGCACATCGGACGAACCTGGAAAGTCAACCCAGGCTCCCCCGTCACCGAAACCCTCCCCGAAGTCTTCCAAGCCTACTGGATCCGCTTCACCTACAGCGCCGATACAACCGCTACAGCCCAGTTTGCCTGCAAGTGATCAATGCTTGTCAAAAGCACTGGAGGAGAGTCTAAAGTCCTCCTTCTTGTTACGGACGATCAAAAATGCTTCCGCAGTAGCTCAAGACTTTTCGGCACCGCTGTCATCGGATCTTCGAGGCCCTCAAACTCCAGCGAAACGTAGCCCTTGTAGTTTGCCTTCTTCATAATCCCGGCAATGCGCTTGTAGTCCAGATCCAAGGTATACCACCGGCCTTTCCCGAAGTAGGTCTTGGCCTGTAACAAAACCGTATGTGGAGCCAGCTTCTCAAGCCGGCCATAGGGGTCTTCGAGAAAATTCCCGGTATCAAGGGTCACTTGAAGCCATGGTGATTTCACCGCATCGACCACCTTCATGACCCCTTCCGGAGTCAGGCCCAATCCCCAGTGATTCTCCAAACCCAGCACCACACCGCATTTCTCGGCATAGGGGACCAGCTGCTTCATCGCCTCGATCACCCATTCGAACCCTTCTTTCTCGGTGTGTCCTTTCAGAGTCGGCTCAATCCCACGGTTCGCCATGAGGGCATCAAAATCCTTGCTCGTCCCCCAGCGCCCCGTGTTGATTCGGAGCGTCGGAATCCCCAACGCATACGCCTGCTCGATATAGGTGATCGTCTGCTCAACATTTCGACGCCTCACGATCTCATCAGGGTCCACGAAATCCTGGTGCGTAGAAAACCCCATCAAGTCAACCCCGGCCATGAAGGCCTGCCTTTTGATCTTCTGGAGCGCCGCCGGTGAAAAATCCTCCATCTGAATCTGCAAGATTTCCACGCCATCAAAACCCATCTTGGCAGCCAGGTCGATGCACTTGCCGATGTCCCTCAGATCATCACGCTGGAAACCCCAGAAACTATAGGTCGAAACACCAATCGGATTGGGCCGGTCGCTCGTATTTCCAACTCCCGTCAGACAGGCGGCGGAAGAAAGTGCGAGAGAAGAGAGTAATTCACGACGAGAGAAATTTTTCATCCCTTGGTTTTTACCATTCTACCAAAGATTACGCGACTTTGATCTCAATAAAGAGCAACTTGTCTGACATCCATCCTTCCCCTCATTGCCGAATAAGATATTAGTCTTTCCATGAAAAAATTCTTTGGTCTGGGCATTTTGGCTGCCTGTCAGCTTCTTTTACCGGGTGAGGAAGCTGTAAAGCCTCCATTATTGCAGTCCCAGGTGAAAGGTCTTCTCGTCATCACCCTGCCTGATGGATCCCATGCCGGAGCAGCAACCCAGATGAATGCCACTGCCATCAAAGGCGGCGGGGACGCTGGATTCGACCTGCGCTTCAACCAAAAAGTCGGACCTCTTATGAGTGGAGCCTCGGCGGAGGTTGAGAAATTCATGAAAGTCCGGCACGCCGATTCTCTTCCGAAAGGCTATACCATCGAGTTCGGTTTCGCCGATAAGCACTCACTCAAAGACGGTCCCTCGGCAGCCGTTGCCTGCGCCCTCATGGCAAACGCGATCATTACCGGCAAACCATTGGACCCCAAATTTGCCGCCACCGGCGATATGACCGCCACCGGAGAAATCCGCCCCATCGGCGGAGTCGCGGCCAAAATCCGTGGAGCCTCGCGGAAAAACTGCACCATTTTCTCGGTCCCAAAGGCCAACTCGCAAGCCGTCGATGACATCTACATTACCAGCGGCCTCAATTCCGTCTGTGAAATTCAAATCGTCGCAGTCAAAACCTTCGACGAATCGCTTGCAATCGCAGCCCTCAAGAAAACACCCGAAATCACCGCCGCCCTCGCGGATTTCGAACTGGTTCAAAAAGCCATCGGAAAAAATGAAGGCAACTCACGGCACCCCAAGGTCCAACAAAAGCTCCGCTCGATCTTAAAAGCCATCCCCGGACACCATTCCGCGCGCCTTGTCGCCCTTCACGGTCAGGGCCGGGCTCCCAAAAACCTCTCACTGATCGGCTCGCTCAATGCCATCGAGCAAGGAGCCGAAAAACTCGCCGCCCTTTTAAGAAACGGAAAAACTCGCTCCACCCAGGGCTTTGAGGATCCTCTTCGCGACACCGTCTTCAACCTCTCAAAGATCCGTTCCTCCATCGACCCCAGAACCACCGGCCTTCTCGATGCCTACAACAAAATTGCCTATTTTTTCAAAGAAAGACGCGAAAAAAAGCATCTCAGCGATAGCGAAGTGCAAAAGCTGACTCAACTCCTTACCGCCCTTGATACCGCAAGAACGAAGCTTCGAAACAACCGTGAAATCCAGGAAGAACTCATCGCTGAGTGAAATCTGCTTGATCGTTCGCCCCATCCCCTCAGAATTCCAAAAAGAGCATGAAAACACACACCGCATCAAAATCCCGTCAGGGCTTCACCCTTGTCGAACTCCTCGTCGTCATCGCTATTATTATGACCTTGGCCGGGATCGCTCTCGTCGCGGTCCGGGCCGGCATGGCGGCCTCCACGGCAGCCAAGACCGGCAAGAACATGAAGGAAATCTACAACGCTCTCTCGGTCATTCAGACCGAAGGCGTCAACACCGGCCTCCATGCCCCCAATACCTTCCCTCCCTACAAAGGAAGCCTTCAGGATTCCCAGCAGGCCTCTTTCATCTGGTGGGACCTCGTCGCCGAGAAACTCGATATCGCCGAGCGTGACGGATCAACCTATCGTTGGCAGCAGCCATTCTCCAAATCCATCCTCCAAAACCCTCTCTCTAATAAAACACTGGGACAAGGCAGAAATGAATACGGCTCGCTCCTTAAAGACCCCGATTTGAGCCTCGGCGGATACACCTACAACGCGAAACTTGGAGGTGATGTCAGCAATGATGCCATGGAGGAAAATGTCTTCAAAGTGCGTTTAAGCCAGTTGTCCGATTTCCCAAACACGATCTACTTTGCAGAATGCGATGACAATGCCTCCACCCCGGGTTGGGTTTTCAAGAATGTCGACAATGCCCCTCAGGGAAATCACAAAGACAAAGTCCACTGCTGCATGGCCGACGGACACATCGAACTCATCGAGAACAAACATCTTAAAGACACTGAGATTTTTAAATTCTATACCGAAACCGGGGAGAAAAATTACTCCGCCAAGCCATAGTCAGGCTGTCGCCCGACTTTTCCGATCTCAAAATCAGGCGACCTCATCGTAGGTCGCCTTTTTTATTCTCTCCGGCTTCAATCCCCCACCTACGTTCTCTCAACCAAGCTGCGAGCTTTCGAGCGGCAAGTCCAAAAAAACCTGAAAAACTTTGTCACGATTTCCGTCTCCTTGTTAAGTCATGGTTAGATGGAACCATCGACTGCCGAGTTTACCCGCCAATGGACCACTGCCCTCCCCAAGGTCGCTGCCTTTGTCGGATCCATGGTCTTTGAAGTCAGCGACCGCGATGACGTCCTCCAGGACTGCGCCGTCGCCGCCATGACCTCTTTCGAGCGCTACGATTCCTCCCGGCCCTTCGCCGCCTGGGTCATCGGGGTCGCTCGTAATCAAATCCGACTCTATCTCCGCCGGAAATCAAACGACCCACACATTTTCGACGAAGAAGCCCTCGACAATCTTGTCGCAGCCTTTTCGCGTCCCCGCCCTGAACAGGAGCAAGAACTCACCCGCCTCGAGCACTGCGTCGATCAGCTCAAAGGACGCGCCCGGCGCATCTGCGAACTTCGCTACTCTCACGACCTCAAACCGGCCGCCATTGCGACCGAACTGAACATGACTCCAAACACCGTTGCCAAGTCACTTCAGCGCATTCGCGAGCAACTTCGCGACTGTCTCGAAAACCCTGCAGTTTCACTCCGATGAACGAAACACCCGACAGCCTCATCCACGGATTTCTTGACGGAACCCTAAACAGGGACGAGCTTGCTGAGTTAAACCAACTCTTGGCAAAAAATCAGGAAATCGCTGATCGCTTCGCTCACATCTCCACCCTTCATCATTCACTACAATCCGGCTTCCGGTCGGGAGCTATCGCTACCAAACACACACATGCGGCAACAAATACTCCTGGCCGGAAGTCTCCCTTCCTCTCATTGATCCAGCCCGCACTCCCGTGGCTTCTTGCCACAGCAGCGGCCATTGTTGCCATCAGCGCGCTTCGCCTCACCCCGATCACGACCGCTCCGACCCAGACTGCAGCCCTCGAAAAACAGGATACCGGGTTTGCCATTCTCACTCATACCGTCGAGACAACCTGGACCCATCCTCCAAACCCTTCCACCGGCGATATTCTCCGACAGGGATTGATCGAATTCAAATCCGGCTTGGCTCGCATCGAGTTCTTCTCCGGAGTCACTCTTGTTGTCGAAGGAGACTCATCATTGGAAATCATTTCGCCCGACGAAATGCGCCTCATCCGCGGCAAACTCCGCGTCCACGTTCCGCCCCCTGCCATCGGATTCCAAATTCATACTCCGCAAGGAACCGTCCTCGATCTCGGCACTGAGTTCGCCCTCGATGTCGCCGGCGATCACAGCGAACTCCACGTCATCGATGGCGAAGTAGAGTGGCACGCAGATTCCGAATCCAACCTTCTCCTCACCCGTGGGCAAGCCCTCAAATTGACGGGTGACACCAGTTCACCCATCAACGCAGATCCCGACCGCTTCACCGGCTCTGCCCGCCTTGCTCAAAAAATAAACGCCCGCCAGGCCCAACGTTTTACAAACTGGCAGACTCACTCGCAAAGTCTCAAATCGAATCCCAACCTCATCGCTCATTTCGCGATGGATCAGCTTGACCCATGGGTTCGTGAACTTAAGCCAAGCGGAAGTCAAATCACCCCGGGCACCATCATTGGAGCAAAGGTCGTCCCCGGCCGTTGGCCTCGTAAACAAGCCCTCGACTTCTCCCCCAACGGCTCCCGCATTCGCGTCAACATCTCCGGCGAACACCAGGAAATCACCTTCGCCACTTGGGCCAAAATTGATAGCCTTGACCGCCAGTTCAACGCCCTCTTCCTCACCGATAACTACGGCCTCGGCGAACCTCACTGGCAGCTCCTCGAGGACGGCCGCCTCTTTTTCTCGGTCGGCATCGGCAAAGAAAAATTCCACCATATTTTCCACTCCCCCACCGTCTGGGATCACACCGACTGCGAGCAATGGCTCCACCTCGTCACCACCTACGATGTCGCAAGCAGAACCTGCACCCACTACCTCAACGGCAAAGAAATCAGCCACGCCTCGGCTCCTCCCGAAAAAGGGGTTGAAGCTTTAATCATTGGCAACGCCCAGATCGGAAACTGGGGCCTCCCCACACGCGAGGAACCTGACTTCGCCGTCCGCAACCTCAACGGCCGCCTCGACGAGTTCACCATCTACAATTCCATCCTCACATCACAGGAAATCCAGTCCCTCTATCAAATCGGCAAACCATAAACCTCACGCCGATCACAAGCCTTTCGAACCCCCTGGCCATTGGCGCCTGGTTTTTTGCCTACCCCTGGATCTCCCACACACCACGCCACCCTCTCCACATGAAACGTCTCCTCCTCTTCCTTCTTCCCCCACTCGTCCACGCCGCCACCCCCGACGAACACGCCACCCTCAAAGCCCTCCCCATCCTCGCATCAAAATGCGCCGCATGCCACGGAGAGGATCCCAAGGATATCGAAGGCGACCTCAATCTCCTTTCCCGCGAAGGCTTCCTCGCAGGCGGCGAATTCATCAAAGATCTCCTCGTCCCCGGTGATTCCAAAAAATCCTTCCTCATGGCCGTCATCAAATGGGAAGACGCAGACTTCGAAATGCCACCCAAGGAAAACGACCGCCTCACCCCCGAACAAATCACCGACATCGAAACCTGGATCAATAACGGGGCTCCTTGGCCCAACAAAACAATCCAGGCCACGATCCGGAAAAACGAACAGAATAAGAAGCTAACCTCTGACGGCGTCATCATCGACACCTCCGGCGGCCTCGCGGACGACTGGACCTATCGCCGTTACAAGCCCGCAGAGGTCTGGGCTTTCCAACCGCTTGTCAAACCAACACCTCCTTCCGGCGCCCCGAACCCAATCGATTCCTTTGTTCACACCAAACTCAAAGCCAACGGATTCAGCCCCGCACCTCGAACCGATCTTCGCACCCTCGTTCGGCGGACGTCTTACGACCTGATCGGCCTCCCGCCCACACCCTCCGAAGTCGCCAACTTCATCACCGCTGCCGAAGAGAATTTCGAGCAAGCCTACCAAGCCCTTATCGACCGGCTCCTCGACTCTCCCCACCACGGAGAACGCTGGGCCCAACACTGGCTCGACGTCGCCCGCTACGCCGACACCGGTGGGATGTCCAACGACTACGAACGTTCGAACGCCTGGCGATATCGCGACTACGTCATCCGCTCCTTTAACACCGACAAACCCTACAACGAGTTTGTCATGGAACAGATTGCAGGCGACGAGCTCGCCGACCAATCACTCCGCCAACGCGTGGACGATGACACCAAGTACGAAAGACTTCGGAAAAATGGTCACTACTCTGAAAAAGAAGCCGATCAAATCATCGCCTCCTCTTTCCTCCGCATGGGTCCCTGGGATCCTGCCATGGTCAAGGCTCCTGAAGCCCGCCAGCAATACGTCGATGACGTTGTCAACGCCGTCGGCCAAACCTTCCTCTCCACCACCATGCGATGCTTCAAGTGCCACGACCACAAATTCGACCCACTTCCCACTCGTGACTACTACCGCATGTATTCCATCTTTGCCGGCACCCAACTCGCCGAGCGCCACGTCTCCTGGCAGGAAACCGACAACAAGATCGGCTTCGCCGAAGAAAAAGCCCAAGTCGAACTCCTTCACACCTTTGCCAACTCCGAAGCCAAACGCCTTCAAGAAAAAGTCGAGATCGCGGCCCGTAAGTGGTACGAAGAAAACAATCTCCCCTACAAAAACCTCAACGCCCGAAAGAACGATCAGGTTGACCAGAAGCCACCCCGCCACGTTGGCCTCGACGAAACCGAAAAAGGACAACTGAAAGTTCGCGAGCAAGACGCCTGGATCTGGAAACGCCGTTTCGAACGATTCGAGCCCATGGTCCAATCCGTCTACAACGGCCCTGATCCTAAATTTCTCAATGCTCGTAAACTCCGTGTTCCGGGGAAGATCAATGGGGAGTGGAAACCCGACTCCCACATTCTTACCGGCGGTGCCCTTGAAGCTCCCGGAGAAAAAGTCACTCCCGGAGTCCTCTCTGCGCTCAGTATCCCGATCGAAGGAGCCCCGGAAGATGACCCATACGCCACCCCAAGCGATCTCAATGGACGACGCCTCGCCCTCGCAAAATGGATGACCCACCCGAAAAACCCACTCACCGCCCGCTCCATCGTAAACCGCATCTGGCAATACCACTTTGGCAAGGCCATCGCGGGCAATCCCAACAACTTTGGCGTCAAAGGAGCCGCACCCACTCATCCCGAACTCCTCGACTACCTTGCCGCCGACTTCGTCGAAAACGGCTGGAAGATCAAACGCCTCCACCGCCTCATCCTCACCTCACAAACCTATCAGCAATCCGGACAACACTCCGATCAATACAAGCTGGCTCAGAAGGATCCCAACAATGATCTCTTCGCCTTCTTCCCCAACCGGCGCCTCACTGCCGAAGAGCTCCGCGATTCCATGCTCCATATCACCGGCGAGCTCAACCCGACCGCCGGCGGTATCCCCATCCGCCCCGAAATGAACATGGAGGTTGCGCTCCAACCTCGCATGATCCAGTTCTCCATCGCCCCCACTTATCTTCCCAGTCGCACTCCGGAGCAACGAAACCGACGCTCCATATACGCCTATCGCGTCCGGGGACTCGCCGACCCTTTCCTCGAAACATTCAACCAACCCAATCCGAATGACTCCTGCGCAAATCGCGATGCCGCCTCGGTCTCCCCGCAAGCTTTCACGCTCTTAAATAGCGACCTCGTCACGGATCGTTCCATCGCCCTCGCTCTTCGTCTCGAAAAAGAAGCCACCACGCTTCCCGCCCAAATCGAAAGAGCCTTCCTTCTCGTCTTCAACCGTAAGCCCAGCGAGCTCGAATCCTCAAACCTTCAAAAGTACGTTCTCAAAATGCGGGAATACCACGCCGGAAAATCTCCCAAACCCCGCACTTACCCGACCGAGATCACCCGTTCCCTCGTCGAAGAATTCAGCGGTCAACCCTTCGAATACCAGGAAAAACTCCCCGTCTTCAACGACTACCAAAAAGACCCGCAAGCCTCCGACGCTAACCCAAACACCAGAGCCCTCGCCGACTTCGCTCTCCTTCTCTTCAACTCCCACGAATTCGTCTACAGCTATTGATGAGGATCCCACATCCAACCACCTTCTTCGACATGAAATCACCACTCTGCTCCCGTCCCCTATCCGATGCCCACTCACGTCGTGAGTTCCTCTACGGCCTCGGCGCCTCCATGGGCTCCGTCGCCTTCTCATCTCTTCTCGCCGACGAAGTAACCGGCGACCCCATGGCACCCAAAAAGCCCATGACCACTCCTCGGGCCAAAAACGTCATCATGCTCTTCATGGAAGGCGGACCCGGTCACATGGACACCTTCGACCCCAAACCCAAACTCACCCAACTCCACAAGACCGAGTCCAAAAACGACCGCGGCCTCGCTGCAGGCTCCTACCAATTCTACGTCGGCTCCCCGTTCAAATTCAACAAAGTCGGCCAATCCGGCATGGAAATGTGCGCTCAATGGAAATACATGGCAGATCCGGAGGTCGCCGATGAACTCTGCAACTATCGCGGCTGCCAGGCCGAATCCCTGAATCACCCCGAGGCCCTTTTCCACATGAACACCGGCAGCCGCCTTGGAGCCGACCCCGCTCTGGGAGCCTGGGCCACCTACGGTCTCGGATCTGAAAATCAAAACCTTCCCGGCTACGTCGTCATGACCGAAATGGCCCTCCCCCAGGGTGGTTCTAAAAACTGGTCCAACGGCTTCCTCCCCGCCCACTACCAAGGCACCTCCCTCCGCCCCAAAGGCTCCCCTCTTCTCGACCTCGAGTCCCAACCTTTCAAAACCCGGGCCCACCAACGCGCAGCCCTCGACCAACTCTCATCCCTCAACGACCAACACGCCAAACGCCACCCCGAGCACGCCGACCTCTCCGCACGCATGGCATCCTACGAACTCGCCTACCGCATGCAGATGGAAGTCCCCGACGTTGTCGATCTCGATGGCGAACCGGAACACATCCGCGAAATGTATGGCATGAATAACAAGGTCACCCACGACTTCGGTCGCCAATGCCTCATGGCAAGGCGCCTCGTTGAAAAAGGCACCCGCTTTGTGCAGATCTTCGCCGGAGGCTGGGACAGCCACGACTACCTCGAACGTGGCCACTCCTCCCGCATCGCCGCTGTCGACAAACCATGGGCTGCTCTTATTAAAGATCTCAAGCAACGCGGCATGCTCGACGACACCCTTGTCATCTGGAATGGCGAATTCGGTCGCACTCCTGATAACAACATGCGTGGCGGCGTCTACTCCATTGGCCGCGGCCATAATGCCGACGCCATGACCATCATGATGGCTGGCGGCGGAGTCAAAAAAGGAGCCATCGTCGGAGCAACCGATGACATCGGCGCGCAGGCCATCGACGTCGCCCACCCCATCCGCGATTTCCACTGCACCCTTCTCCACCTCCTCGGCCTCGATGACAACAAACTCACCTACTTCCACGCCGGCCGCTACAAGCAGCTCTCACAATTCGGAGGAACCGTCATCAAAGAACTCATCGGATAGACCTCTCAGCCAAGTCTCTCAAACTTCAAACCCCGCTATTTTCCCCTTTTCAGCGTTCCATGCTCAAGATTCCGCATTTCACGCGCAAATCCCTCCCTTTCTCCACTTGTATTTCCAGACCTGAGACTTACTCTCGCACCAGCACCCTCTGGCGGTGCTCGCGTGAACCATGAGTGCCTCTTCCTGCTCCCCCTGTGCCTTTGTGAAATCTTCCATCGGCCGGAAAATTATCGTCGCCCTAACCGGCCTTGCTCTCGTTCTTTTCCTGGCAGGTCACCTCTCGGGGAACCTCCTCATCTTCGCCGGTGAAGAGGCCTTCAACGAATACGCCGAATTCCTTCACACCTTCCTCCACGGCATGGGGGTTTGGATTGCCCGCATCGGCCTCCTCGCCTGCTTCGTCATCCACATTTGGTTCACCGTCCTCCTGACGAAGGAGAATAAATCGGCCCGACCCAAGTATGCCCACGACGCCACCGTCCAAGCACCCAAGTCTTCCCGCATCATGATCTGGAGCGGCCTGACCATTCTCGCTTTCGTCATCTTCCACATCCTTCATTTCACCGTTCGCACTGATGGTGAACTCGCCGCACTCGGTGAAGAGAGCCCTTGGAAGATGGTAATTGTAGGCTTCCAAAACCCTCTCGTCGTTATCTTCTACATCGTCGCCATGACCCTCCTTTGCTCGCACCTGAGCCACGGCGTCGCCTCTATCTTCCAAACTCTCGGCCTCCGCTCCAAAAAGACCGCCGGACCGATCCAGTTCATCTCCAAAGCCTACGCCGTTGTCATCTACCTTGGCTTCATCTCCATCCCTCTCGCCATCCTCCTCTTCGGCTTCGGCTGCGAGGCGTGTAAATAACTTTCCCTGACCCATGAGCTTAGATTCAAAAGTCCCAAAAGGCCCCTTGGCCGACAAATGGACGTCCCACAAGATGGACTCCAAGTTGATCAACCCTGCCAACAAGCGGAAGTTCAAAATCATCGTCGTCGGATCCGGTCTCGCCGGAGGTTCCGCCGCCGCCACCCTTTCCGAGCTCGGCTACAAGGTCGACTGTTTCTGCTATCAGGACAGCCCGCGCCGCGCTCACTCCATCGCGGCACAGGGTGGCATTAACGCAGCCAAGAACTACCAGAACGATGGCGACTCCGTTCACCGGCTGTTCTACGACACTATCAAAGGCGGCGACTTCCGCTCCCGCGAGGCCAACGTCCACCGCCTCGCCGAAGTCTCCACCGAGATCATCGACCAATGCGTTGCCCAGGGCGTTCCCTTCGCTCGCGAATACGGTGGACTTCTCGACAACCGCTCCTTTGGGGGAGCACAGGTCAAGCGCACCTTCTACGCCCGCGGCCAAACCGGCCAGCAACTCCTCATCGGCTGCTATCAAGCGCTCGAGAAGGAAGTCGCCAAAGGAGGCATCACCATGCACACCCGCACCGAGATGCTCGACCTCGTGATCGTTGATGGTCACGCCAAAGGGATCGTCGTTCGTAATCTCGTCACCGGCGAAGTTACCTCTCACGCCGCAGACGCCGTCATCCTCGCCACCGGCGGATACGGGAATGTCTTCTACCTCTCCACCAACGCCATGGGCTGTAATGTCATGGCCGCCTTCCGCGCCCACAAACGCGGAGCCTACATGGCCAACCCCTGTTACACCCAGATTCACCCGACCTGTATCCCCGTCAGCGGCGACTATCAGTCCAAGCTCACCCTCATGTCGGAGTCCCTCCGAAATGACGGACGCATCTGGGTTCCCAAATCAGCAGAAGACTCCAAGGCCATCCGCGAAGGAAAAAAGAAAGCCTCTGACATCCCGGAAGACGAGCGCGACTACTACCTCGAGCGCAAATATCCCTCCTTCGGAAACCTCTGTCCGCGCGACATCGCCAGCCGGGCCGCCAAGGAATGCTGTGACGAAGGCCGTGGCGTCGCCGCCACCGGACTTGGGGTTTTCCTCGATTTTAAAGACGCGATCGCCCGCGACGGTGAAGACGCCATCCGCGCCCGCTACGGCAACCTCTTCCAGATGTATGAGAAGATCTCCGGCGAAAACCCATACGCCCAGCCCATGCAGATCTACCCTGCCGTGCACTACACCTGTCTCTTATACACATCTCCGAGCCCACGAGACCGAGGCTGATC
>CAJXVQ010000061.1 GCA_913060685.1 uncultured Verrucomicrobiales bacterium | reverse complement strand
TCTACACAGAGTAGATCGTCGGCAGCGTCAGATGTGTATAAGAGACAGGTTCTATGCCTGGAGGAACAAGCTTTCATGGCCGGCGGTGGGCGACGGATTTGCGATTGTGGCTCCACTCGGTGTGTTTTTCGGGCGGATGGCGAACTTCATCAACGGCGAGCTTTATGGCACGGTGACCGATGAGAAGAAATGGTGGGCGGTGAAGTTCCCCAAGTCCTTGTATGAAGGGAGCGGAGAAAATATACAGGCGGCCTTGAGACAAGCTGCGGTTGCCGATCCGGAAACAGTTGGCCCGGTTCTGGCTCCGTATGCTCGCGATGACGGTTATTTCGGACTTCCCCGACAGGTTTTTGAGACAGAGCTGGAGCCCATCGCACGGGAGAACCCTGACGTGTTACAAGCGTTGGCAGATCACACCCCGGCCCGGCATCCTTCACAGCTTTATGAGGGGATCCTGGAAGGCTTATTGGTCTTCCTCGTTCTTTATTTTCTGCGGATCATGTTTCCCAGGCTTTGGCACGGGGTGATTTCCGGGGTCTTTTTCATTCTCTATGCGATTTTCCGTATCGGAGTGGAAAATGTCCGTGAACCGGATGCTGAAAAAATCCTCGGAGTGACCAAGGGGCAGTTCTACTCCTTCTTTATGATCGGAATTGGCATCGCCTTTTTGGTCTATGCCTGGCGGTCGAAGAAGTCTCTCAGCTCCACTTAAGGGCACCTTCCTGGCACCATTTCTTCTCGCCAAAGGTCTCGATGTTGTGACCCATCGATTGCGCGAGGGTGAGGAGGAGACGGTTGTGAGGCACCTTTTGGCCGACGTTGTGGAAGCCGGGGTTCTTTGAGCCTTCACCACCGACGATGACGATGGGGAGGTCATCAAGAGTGTGGCTGTTCCCCTTGCCGAGCTCGTTGACCCAGACGATGGTGGTGTGGTCGAGCATGTTGCCGTCTTGTCCGGCTTCCGGCGTGTCGTGAAGCTTTTGGGCGAGGTAAGCGAGTTGCTCGGCGAACCAGACATTGATCTTCTCAAGCTTCGCCTGGGCGTCGTTGTTTTTGTCAGGCTCGTGACTAAGGGAATGGTGGCCTTCATTGATATCAAGCCACCGCATGCGGGCCTGACCGACTGAGCGCATAAACTGGAGAGAGCCGATCCGCGTCATGTCATTGGCCATGGCATTGATGAGGAGGTCCATCTGCATGCGGGCGATTTGAGGAGTGTTATCATTCACCAGTTCGATATTGGGATCGAGTTCTGGTTCGGGATGGACAAGCTCGCCAGCCTTGGCGGCCACTTCCATTTTACGCTCCATTTCGCGAACAAGCGTCATGTGCTGTTCGAGCATTGCCCGGTCTTCCGCAGCGAGACTTTTGGAAACGCGCTTGAGATCGGATCCGAGGGAGTCGAGGACAGAAGCGTAGGTTTGACGCCCTTTTGAGCGACCATAGAGCTTGTTGAGCATCTGATAGGGGTCGTCGAGCGGGGCCAAAGGTTGATTGGAGCCTGCGTAGCACATGCGGGTCCAGGGATCGGCGCGCTCGGGGACGGCGACTCCGATCTCGAGAGACCCAAAGCGAGTATGGGTGGCCTCGTTTTTCTGAAGGAAGTTCTTAATCTCCTGATCAATGGAGATGGCGGAGGCCCATCCGGCGGGACTATCCGATCCTCCCTGGATATTGCCAGGGTGAAGTCGTGCGCCGGTGAGGAGGCAGGACATTCCACGCATGTGCCGGTCGCCATCTCCGCCGACGCGATTGGAAATGCCTTTGAGAACTGCGGTTTGGCCCTGGAAAGGGGCGAGAGGGGCCAGGATTGGAGAGTTGGCGAGGTTGCCTTCCTTGTCCGGCCAAAATTTGGTCGGAACGGTGCCATTCGGCGAAAACATGAAGATAAGCCGCTTTTTGTTCCCAGCCGTAGGTCCACCGGCAAACGATGGAAGTGAGGAAAGAAAGGGAAGCGCGGCACCTGTGATACCAAGCTTTTGGAGAAATTGACGGCGACTTGTCATTGTATTGAATACGGGGTTCAGGGCGGGATTCTTACTCTTTGATGGGGACGGTTTCCTCAACCATGGCTACGATGATCTTGCGGATATGGAAATTGGAATTTGTGAAGATTCCGTGGAGTTGATCCATCTGACCGTAACCGTAGGCATTGATGGGTTGCTGGATGAGATGGTGGAAGAGGTGCTTGAGAAAGGCGCGGTGAGCGCCGGGAGACTCGACGGCCAGCTTGGCCAGGTCCGAGGGGCCGGTGATTTTGACGGTGGTATCCTCGGGAGTGAGGTATTCGCTGACGGTGTTGATGGGCTTGTCTTTTTCGTGAGTGCGGAAACGCCCAATGGCGTCATAATTTTCGAGGCTGAAGCCGACGGGGTTGATGATGGAGTGGCAGGCCATGCAGTTTTCGTCCTTGGTGAGGTGGGTGACTTTTTCCCGCATGGTGAGGTCGGGCTTGAAGTCGGCGTCCTTGAATTCAATGGCATTGGGGGGAGGTTTCAGGAAACGCCCGAGGACATTTCGGCTGAGATAGACGCCGCGGTGGATGGGTGAGGTTTGCTTGTGGTAGGAGAAGGCGGTGAGGACGAAAGGGTGGGTGAAGATTCCGGCTCGTTTTTTGTCAGGCGTGGGGAGTGGCTCGAACTCGTTTCCTTCGGGAGCCTGGGCGCCATAAAAGTCAGCGAGTCGGCGGTTGAGATAGACGCGATCTTCCGAGAAGAGTCGGCGGTAGTCGGACTCCTCCGACCAAACGACGTCGTTAACAAAGAGATCGAGCGAGGTGCGGAGATCTGAAATGATGTGCTCATCAAATCCGGGAAAAAGATTGGGGTCTTTGTCGAGATCTTCTTTCTCGGAGAGATTGAGCCAATGGTGGAAAAAACCCTTAAGCTTGAATTTGGAGCGCGCGTCTGCGACCGAGCTCCAGATGCTGTCGGTGATCTGTTTGTCATTACTGAGCTCCCCTTTAGAAGCAGCTTCGAGAAGGCGTTTGTCCGGGATTGAATCCCAGAGGGTGAGCGCGATATGAGCGGCGGTGGTGTAGTTGTCGGGCTGCCCGTTTTGATCTCGATTCAAGGAGGGATAGAGGAAGTAAGGCGAGGTTAGAGTAAGCATGAGCGACCGTTTGGCGGCGGTGTCGAAGTCGCCATCCGCGTAGGCGAAGACGTCTTCAATATAGGTCTTTTTTTGCTCTGCAGTCAGTGGTCGGGAGAATGCGCGATACGAAAAGTCCGCACAGAATTTCTTGAGTTTTTCGGGTCGGTCGGATTGCTCCGGTTTGGTGCGGGCGAGTTCGTCGATATCGTCAAAAATGATCTCGGTCGCTTCAATGGCGGCATTAACGACGGCTTCCTTCCAGGCTTCGGAAATGGACGATCCGCGTTCGTATCCGAGTGAGGCATCATCGGGCGGGAAAGGAGTGGAAATCAGGACGGCTTCCGGAGATCCATCGGTGTGAAGAACACGCGAGGGAATGGTCTCCCAGGTGCCGTGAGGGGGCTTCCATTCGATCAGAAGGGAGGATTGTTTGCCTTTGTAACAGACGAATTCGATGAAGACTGAGACGGGGTGACCGGCAATGAGGAAGGAGGTACCCTCGACCGTGCGCTTTTGGTTTCCCGAAGAGACCCAGGCATCGATGAAGGGACTTTTGCCGTGGTCGGGTTCGTTCAGATAAAAGCGGACTCCGTTGGGAGAAGTCATGCGGAATCCGTAGGTCCCGGTCTCCGGTGGGAGAATGGAACCGGTCCAGAAGGCTGAGTGAGCGTCAGGGTTGAGGCCCTCGACCCCGTGATTTTGGCGGAAGTCGATATCGATGACCGGATCGACCCGCTTGATGAGGGCTTTCTTCCGGTTGTTCATTTTTTCCTTATTGAAGTAGTGACCTCGAAGGCCGTGCTCCTCGCCCATCCAGGCGCGGCCACGGAATGACTGGACGATGTCAGTGATGGCACGCCGGTGTTGATGCTGGGTGCGGCGGAGGAAATCCCGGCGGACGGGCTTTAGCTTGGCCTGGGCTTCGGGAGAATAAAAGGCGCTGTGAATGTATTCAGAAACGAGGCGGGCGTCTTCGTCGATGACGGCATCCTCGTCATCCTCCGGCATGGTGCGGTGAATGTATTTCGCGAGGGATTCGACAGACTTTTTACCGACGAGCGCTTCGTCGTATTCATCGGCGACACCTTCTCCCTGATCGCCGTGGCAAGAGGCACAATGTTGGGTGTAAATCTTGGCTCCCCGATTCCCGAGCGCAGGAAGAACGGTGAGAAGTCCCAGAAAGATCCAATGGTGCATCTTTCCATTACGGACTTGGCTTCTTTTTGTTTCAGGAAGCGATTGCGGGCTAGCTCTGAGGGAGGAGCTTTTGGACGTATTTAGCGAGAAGATCGGCCTCGAGGTTGACGATCTGACCGGTTGTAGCCTCGCCAAGGTGGGTTGCTTTCAGCGTGTGTGGTGTAATCCAGAAGACGGCCGAGTGGTCGGTCAATTCCGCGATGGTGAGAGAAATGCCATCGATGCAGAGTGAGCCTTTGTCGATGCACAAGGCGTGAACTGATTTGGGGAGGCTGATCTCAAGTCGGTAATCCTGACCCGATGGGGAGAGATCGAGGATCTCTCCGGTATCATCGACGTGGCCTTGCACGAAGTGGCCGCCGAGGCGGTCACCAATGGCGAGAGCTCTTTCGAGATTGACGAGACGACCTTCGCTGAGGCCTCCCAGTGAGGTGACCCGGAGGGTTTGGCCGAGGAGGTCAAAGCTGACGTGGTCATCGAGGGCGGCCACGGTGAGGCAGCAGCCGTTGGTGGCCACGGAATCGCCGAGGGCCAATTCATGGGCAAAGGGGATTTCGAGAACAAGGCTGGCTTGTTCGCCTTTCTCAACAAGGGAGACAACTCTGCCGGTGGCTTCGACCAATCCTGTGAACATTTTAGGAAGAGGTTTTCTCGGAGTCAGGCTTATTGGCATTAGGATCCGGGTCGACCTTCATGCCATCGGTTTTAAGGAGCATGAAGCAGGCACCCATGATGATTGTCGGGATAATGGCAGCTTTGACAAGATTCATGGGAGAAACTCCTCCTTTGAAGTAACGCCCGAGAACCGATTGTCCGGCGGGATTGGGAGCGTTGGCGATGACCGTGAGTCCGCCCCCGGTGACGGCTCCGGCCAGAACAGCATATTTAGAGGCTATCGGTAGTCCTGGCGCTTGGGATGCCAGGTAGGTAATAGCGGCGTTATCGTTGAAGGCCGTCAGGACGGTGGAGCCGATCATCAGGAGCCATTCATTTTCGATGGAGGTCAGGAGAACGGAAATCCACCATCCCTGGCAGCCGCCATGAATCACCAGTCCGGCAAGGAAGAAGCCAACCAGAATGGGGCTCTTCATATTGACATCGTTTTGGTGGTGGCCGGTGGCTTGGGTGAATCCGATGAAGAAGAGGAAGCCGAAGATGAAGACCATTTGGTAGTGGGCGGTCATCACGGTGAAGGCGAGGAAGAGAAGGTGAACGACGGTGATCCAAGCGGGGATGGGATCTTCCCGCTCGACCCAACGGAGGGGGATGTGCATGTCCCGATTTTCCTTGCGGCCCATGTTGGCGAATTCTTTTTTAAAGATCGAGAAGTAGAGGATGTTGGAGAGAAGGATCCCGACGACGGCTTTCCAACCGAAGTTCAAGAACATGTATTCCATCCCAAAGTGCCACTTCGAAGCGATCATGAGCACTGGAGGCGCCGCGAAATGGGTGAGGGTTCCGCCCACGGAGATATTGACAAAGAGGAGACCGAGGGTGGCGTAGGCGAACTTATTGGACGGGTTAAGATCAAAGAATTTCTTGGCCAGCAGCATCGCGGCGATGGTCATGGCTGCAGGCTCGGTGATGAAGGATCCGAGAATGGGGGTGATGGTCAGGGCGGAGAACCACCAGGCGGCGGGGGTGCCTCCGAAGAGCTTGGCGACCTTATCGACCATGGACTCGGCAAAGCGAACGACGGGCCGGGTGGCGGCGATGGCCATAATGATGACCACGAAGAGGGGTTCGGTGAAGTTGACGTCCTTGCCGACGTAGAGTTCGAGTTGTTTGAAGCCAGCTCCCAGGCCGTCGCCTTGTATCCCAAAGAACCAGAGAATGGCGGCACCGAGGGCGAGCACCCAAATTCCGAAAATGGCTTCAATCTCACCGAGAAAGTGGAAGAGATTCGCTTTGAATGAGACGTCGTCCTTCGCGTCTTCGTGAGGTTTGGCATGACCGGTAAGGCCGAGTTCCTTGATCATCTGCTCGTGTTCTTTCTCGTGATGGTGGGCCATCTCAATAAAGTAGCCACTGAGGAAGGTGTGAAAGATGGCACACAGGAAGATGATGGTGGCGACGATGTTGAATCCGCCTTGCTCGGTGGCGCGGTATTTCAGCTTCTCCCAGATTCCCCAATCTACGTTGGCGTTCTCCTTAACCTCGTACTTGGCGAGGGGGAGGGGGAATTCTGCGTATTGATCGTCGTTGAGAGCAAGTTCACCTTTGGGATAGGCGGGCGGGTCTTCCGCCGCAAACGCCGAGGCACCGGAAAAGAGGAAGAAGAGCGCGGCAGCAAGAGGGAAGATGGCAAGGGACTTCACGAGGCGTGACTGTAGCGGTGGCGGAGTGCTGGGCAAGTAAAACGGCCGCGATTACATGGAATTGATTTGGCTCTCAATGCTCTTGAGTTGGTCGAGTAATCCCTTGCCCTCGGGAGACTTCTCGGCAATCGATCTCCGCAGTTCCTCTATCTGCTTATCGGAGCGTGCAATCCGATCTTCGGCCTCGCGGATGGCTGGAAGTTCTCTGGTCAAGTGGTAAATTTTAGTGGTGATTTCGAGAACTTTTTTGGAAGCTTGCTCGATCTCAAAGTCCCGTTTGGAGGCTCTGGCAGATCTTTCGTTACTTCTCCAGAACAAGAGTTCTGTATTGAGTTTTTGAAGACTGGGGTGGCTGCTTCGAATCTTAAGAAGATCGTCGTTGGCCTGTAGCTTTTCTTGCAGGACTATTTGCAGATCTCCGCTGGGATCGAGCTTCTTTGCGGTGATCAACTTATTGAGCTTCTTTTGGATGTCTCGTTTCTGGTTGAGCAGGAGGGCGCGATCGACGCTCCGGGACTGCTTTTGCTCGAGGGTTTCTTCCTGAGGAGAGTTGGTTACGGGCTCCTTTGGCTCACAACTGACCAGGAGAAGAGGGGCTGCAGCGAGTGCGAGAAATTTCATGGGAAAAAGAAAGCATGGATTGTCCACCATTGCCACCCTTGGTAGGCTGTGGTTATTTATTTTCAGGATGGCTGAGACCAGAAAGGGAGGTTCCTTTGACCGTTGGCTCTATCGCAACTACCGTCAGGGGAGCGCGGTGAATGCCTTTGTGCGCCAGCGGGTGCAGCCAGCGGCTTGGCTTTTGATGGTGGGAGGCGGCGGGAGTGCGCTGATGGGTTCGAGCCTGGACCAGAGTATCGTGATCTTGCTGACCTTGTTCATGTTCAGTCTCCTTTGCATGGGGTTTATTTGGGCTGTTTTTCGGCGAGCACGGATTTCAGTGATTCGAAGTCTTCCGCCCACTGGCTCCGTGGGTGAGGAATTGAGCTATATTGTGTCGGTGAAGAACGAGGGCTCGTGGGGACTGCGGGAGGTTTATCTGCGGGAAGCCGGAGACGATCCACGGCCGACGGAGTGGGAGTTTACCCATCTCAGGGAACCAGGGGAAGAGGATCGCAATGTCTTTGACCGTATTTTTGGATTTTACCGCTGGAAGTGGCTTCTGGGAAAGGGCGGATCGTGGCAGGGGCTGGGTTCGTCGGAGCGATTGGACCTCGCTCCGGGAGAGGTGAAAAAGACGAGCCTCTCATTACTCCCAACGAGGAGGGGGTTAATTTCCCTAATTGATCTGCGGGCGGAACTCCCTGATCCCTTGGGATTGTTTCAGCGGAGGCGCCCAACCTTGAACGAGGGATCAGAGGTTCTGATTATCCCCAAGCGGTATCGCCTTCCCAATCTCGATCTCGGAGGAAAGTCCGAACTGAAGACGGGCGGCGATACGGCGTCGACTGTTCGTGGAGAAGGTGGCGAATTTATGGGGCTGCGCGAGTATCGGGCCGGCGATTCCCTGCGGAAGATCCATTGGAAGGCTTGGGCCCGGACAGGCCAGCCGATTGTGAAGGAGTTTGAGGAGACGCGATTTCCGAGGTACGGCTTGGTGCTCGATACGAGCTTGAAGGAAACGGGGCCTGATATGCTGGAGGAGGGGATTTCGGTGGCGGCTTCTTTTGTGGCGACGATGGAACAGGAGAGCTGCCTTCTTGACTTGATGTTTGTCCGCGAGGAACCGGAGGTCTTTACGGCGGGGCGCGGGGTGGCCCGGGTTGATCGTTTGATGGAGGTCTTGGCCCGGGTGGAGGGAAGTGAAGAAGGTGGCTATGAATCGCTCGGAAAGCTTGTGCTGCGATACGCGGACGAGATGACGGCTTGCGTGCTGGTTCTTTCCGGATGGTGCCCGGAGAGGAAGGAGTTTCTTG
Organism: uncultured Verrucomicrobiales bacterium; assembly: GCA_913060685.1. Lineage (GTDB taxonomy): Bacteria > Verrucomicrobiota > Verrucomicrobiia > Verrucomicrobiales > Akkermansiaceae > SW10. The sequence goes on along the minus strand of CAJXVQ010000061.1, from coordinate 11,054 downwards.
GCCGGCTCCGGGCCAGCGGAATGGAGGTTCGTGTTTATGTCGTGGGAGCAGGAGCGCCACCTGTCGATGATTCGTTGGCCGGGGTCCATTGGTTACGGTGGAATCACGTGCAGGAGGATTTAATGACACAATGAGAGAGCGCAAAGACAAGATGATGTTATCCGAGCCGCCTCGTTTGCTGCTTGGGGTCACCTTACTGTTCTGGGGCGGGATGCACGACCGGCCGATGGCTGCTTTGATCGCTGCAATTTTGGTAGAAGGGCGTCACTGGACGAAGTTACGCTGGGATTTCGGTGAGAAAGGATTTGCACGCTCGTGGCAGCTTTCTGCGGTGATTTTGATTGTTTCGGCGATCGGGCTCCTCTCGGAAGATAGCTTGCAGGCAGCTGATTTTCTGAATCTGCTCTCGTGGTTGCCCTTTATGATGCTCCCTCTGATGCTGGCCCAGCAATATGCCAGGACGGGCGGCATTCCGATTGTCACCTTCTCATTTATTGCGAGGCGTAAGTTGGTGGCAGATCGAAAGGCCGGCCGGCCGGTGGACAACTTTGCGATTCAGCTGGGCTACCCGTTTATTGTTCTCGTCGTAGCGACAGCAGGAATGGGAGTGGGTTCACTGTTATTATTGGGATCAGTGGAACTTCGCTATGTTGTCGGGGTCGCTTTTCTACTGGGCTGGGCGCTGTTTAAGATGCGTGAAAAGAGAGCTCGTCCGATGGCCTGGAGTGTGGCCTATCTTGGTTCGATGGTGATAGCGGTGGCCATTTCATTCTCCCTCCTTGCGATGTATCGATACTGGAAAAGTTCCCTTTCCCAGGGAGGCTCACAACAAGTGTCAGCACTGGAGACCCAGACTGCGATTGGTCAGGTCAGGGAACTGCAGCTTAATCCCAAGATTCTCTGGCAGTATTTTCATGAGAAAGGAGAGGTTCCGGAGCTTCTGAAACTAGGGGCCTATAATGAGCCTCTTGGTGACATGTGGCAGGCGAGGACCCGAAGGGTTGATCGGATCCCGCCCGAACGTGAGGTCGGGGGGGATTTCGAAATGTTCCTAAGCGACGGGCAGGACCAATTCATTTACCACAAAGAGGATCGTGATCATGTCGACTACTTGGTCGAAGGACGACTCGTGGGTTTGGTTTCCGAACAAACGCTGATTCCGCACCTTCAAAAAACGAAGCGATACGAAGGAGTGCCTGCAGACATTATCGGAGTGAACTCGTTTGGAGCGGTGCAAATGGTGGGGGTGAATCAAGGCGCGATGAATACCCGGATGCTTTCCGACCGGAGATTGAAGGTGATCGAGCTCGATCCTACAAATCTCGACATGACCTATCCGACAAAAGAAGAGGGTGGCTTGTCGCAATTTCTGCAGGAGATCGGTCTTGATTCACCACGCGACGGGATCCATCCGGAGCGGTCGCTCTCGAATATGGTTTCGCCCGAGTCACATCCTCCGAATGTTACGGTGGAAAAATTTCGTGAAATTGAGGCGAGAATCGCTTTGGAATTTGGGCGTAATTTTCAATATTCGTTGTTTCTGACCGGGAATAATTTTAACGAGCCGATCTCGGAATTTCTCAATGAGACACGCAAGGGGCATTGTGAGTATTTTGCGGGGTCGACTGCGATGTTGCTCCGCCGAATGGGAATTCCGACCCGCTATGCCGTGGGGTTTGCAGTGCAAGAACAGGGTGATGGAGGTGAATGGATTCTGCGAGGGCAGCACGCTCACGCATGGGCGCAGGCGTATGTTGGCGGGATCTGGGTCAATGAGGCAAAGGGCTCTAAAGACGTGTGGAGGTGCCGTGGGGGTGAGTGGGTGGATGTTGATTTGACTCCACCGGATTGGTTGTCCCGGGGAACGAACCGGCCTTGGTATCAAGGCTTGTCGGACTGGTTTCAGAAAGTTCGTGCCGATTTGGTCCTGTGGTTTGCCCGGCCCGGTGTTTTGGAGGGATTCAAGATCACGATGATGATTATTGTACCCTTGTTTGTGCTCTATCTCGTTTATCAATTGATCAAGACCCGCGGGCGTGAGGAGTCGAGCTCTTGGGATGACGCGGTTGGCAAAGCGGGACTCTTGAAAGACTTCGAGCGGTGGTTGGCCAGGAAAGTTGGACCACGCCCAAGATCAATGCCAATGGGAACGTGGTTGCGCCAGCACCTTCCGCCCGATGCGGCGAGTCTGGCGGATTCTTACGAGGCGGCAACCTACCGAGAGGACAAGGTGACGACTGCAGAATTAAAAACCCACGTTCGAAACGCCAAGCTCAGTTGGAAAGCACGAAAAAACCCCGGAACCAAATAGTCCACGGGGTTTTCAAAAGAAAAATCCGAAATGGATTTAGCCGGCGATTTCGGCGTTGTAGAAGTCCTGCCAATCCTCGAGGTTATTGAGGTTTACGGCGTCAAGGATGGCTCCGGTGTCGGCAATGCCGACGGACTCGAGGATGGCTCCACGGGTGGTGTCATCGTGATTGTAGCCAACCACCGCAGCGTTGTGCTTATCGATGGCGTCATTGTCGAGAGACCCCCCTTTTTGGTCCAGGATCCACTGCTCGCATTTGGTGTAGGAAGGTTTGCTTTCCTTGATGTATGCGAGGAAGGTTTCGCGCTCGATACCGAGAGCGTCGAGAGTCATCTGGTCGAAGCCGGCACCCGCGGCGGGGTAGTCGCTGTGAAGCTTGCCGGCGGCGTCGAGAGAGGCTTTTTGCCAAAGACGTGGCAGGTGAAGCACGCCGAGAGGGCCAGCGATTCCAGAGGTGACGAGAGGGATAATTTGGCTCATGTCTTAGGTTGTTTTGGGTTTCGTTTGAGAGGAAGCCAAAAAAGCTTGGCGACTTACAGGTAGTTAGCCAGAGGGGCGTTGTATGGCAAATGCTAATTCGTGGGAAGTTCCCAACCTGCACTTGCGTTTTGGACGGCTCCGGAGTTCTCTTCACCCCTCATCATGTCGGCAGGTTTTTCCATTGAGTCATTAAATAAGGCCCAGCGCGAAGCCGTTTTGACCTTAAATGGTCCGGTTTTGATTCTGGCAGGTGCCGGGACCGGGAAGACCCGGACGGTGACCTGCCGCATGTCCGCCCTGCTCGAGAACGGGGTGCAGGCGGAAAATATTCTGGCGGTGACCTTTACCAATAAATCGGCTGCCGAGATGGGTGAACGTGTGATCGGAATGGTGGGTAAGAAAAGAGGCAAGGCGCTGACTGTCTGCACTTTTCACTCGCTGTGTTTGCGTATTCTAAAGAGAGATATCGAATTTCTGGGTTACAAGAAGAAGTTCGCAGTGATGGCGGGTGGTGATCAAGCGGGGATGATCCGCCAGTTGATCGTGCGCAAGGGGGGGGCAAAGGTGAATCTCAAGCCGGGGGAGGTGATGTCTGAAATCTCACGAACCAAGAGTGCCGAACTTCCATTGTCCGAAATTCAGGACGATCTCATTGCGGAGATCGCAGTGGCGTATCAGAACGAGTTGCGTGCGCAAAATGCCGTGGATTTCGATGATCTTCTATTGCTGGGTGAAAAGGTTTTGCGGGAGCATCCGGCGGTCCGAAGCTACTGGCAGGATAAGTTTCGCTACATCACGGTTGATGAGTTTCAGGATACCAACAGCCTTCAGATGAGGCTTTTGCAGCAGTTGGTGGCGGAGCCCTACAATATCTGCGTGGTGGGGGATGATGATCAATCGATCTATGGATGGCGGGGAGCGGAGGTTGCCAATATTTTGGAGTTCGAGAGGTTTTTTCCGAATCCAAAGATCATTCTTCTCGAGGAGAACTACCGGAGTTCCCAAGCCATTCTGGAGGTTGCCAATAGTCTGATTGTTCACAATGTAGGGCGCCGTGAGAAAAAACTAAAGCCCACGATTCCAGGCGGTGATTTGGTGCGATTGGTCTCAATGCCGGGTGACGTGGAGGAGGCTGATTGGATTGTCTCGGAGATCGTGACCCAGCGAGAGGAGGGCCGGGTGCTGGAGGATTTTGCAATCCTGTTCCGGACAAACGGGCAGATTCGCAAGATGGAGGAATCGCTTCGGGAGTCCAAAATCCCTTATCGGATGGTGGGGGCCCAGAGTTTTTATGACCGCAAGGAGGTTCGTGATATTCTGAGTTACGCCCAGGTGCTCGATCAGCCCGAGTTGGATATTCCACTTTTACGGGTCCTGAACACGCCGCCCCGGGGGATTGGGACGACCACTTCGATGGCAGCCCTTGAATGGAGCCGGGAGAAGGATCAGAGTATTTGGCTGACCTTGGTCGATGATGATTTTCTGTCCCAGTTGTCATCCAAGGTCCTGAATTCGATCCGGACATTTACGACCCAGGTCGAGGAAGGGCGTCGGGCGTTGGTGGATGGGACCAATGCGGGTGTGGTGTTGGATCAATGGCTTCGCGAAATGGATTTTTACGATTGGTTGATGCGCCAATGTAAGACCGACAAGGAGAAGGACTCTCGCAGAGAAGGAATGAGCACGACGATTGCGTCCATCACGGAAGCGATTAAGAAAGGGAAGAAGCTGAGGGAGTTTTTGGACAAAACAGCCCTCGATGCGGAGAAAGAAGATGATCTGGATAAGAAAAGTGGCGTGACTTTGATTACCCTGCATGCTGCGAAGGGATTGGAATATCCAGTCGTCTATTTGGTTGGACTGGAGGAAGGAATCCTGCCTCACAAGCGAAGTATTGAAGAAGGCACCCGTGATGAGGAGCGGAGATTGCTTTACGTCGGGATCACGCGGGCGAAAGAAAGGATGACGATGACTTACTGTTCCACGAGGATGAAGTGGGGAAAGGAGGAAGCCTGTGAGTCCAGCAGCTTTATTCGTGAGTTGAATCCGGATTGGATTCAAGAGGAAGACTATGATGACATCATGGGCGCCGAGGCTTCAGAGGATGAACTCCGCGGTTTTTTCAGCGCAATGTCGGCGATGTTGGAGGAATAAAAAAGCCTTCCTCCTGGATAGGGAGAAGGCTTTTGAAAGTTAAAACAGGAAGATTCTTACCGACGACGACGGGAGCCGAGTAGCAGTCCACTACCCAGCAGCAAGATCGATATTGAAGATGGCTCTGGGACAGGAGAAATCGAAGTTGAGAAAGGGTTGCCGGGATCTTGCCAGAAAAACCCCGTTGCGTCCGGGCTATTGATAGCAATTTCGGCGGTCCCGATCTTGGGGACGCTCGGGTCTACAGGTGGTTCAAGTTCTGCGTCTGAACTTGATGAAGTCACTGTGTTAAAGTTGGCACCCGTGATGTCATCACGGCTGTCGAAGATACGGAAAGCGATCCTCACGGGATCAAACGCACCTACGAAGACGTCTGGATCCGTCACCACATTCCTCAACGCGAAGCTTGCAGGAAATGCACCAAAAACATTTTCGGTGGTGATGGACTTATTGTCAGGAAAGGAAAGGCCCGCCCCTGCAATGGGTGTAAAGGCGCTCCAGTCCGAATCTGTAAACGAACTTGGGGCCTTATCCTTGGAGACTCCAAGGAAATAACCGACTTGTACGACCGAACCGTCGAGGAGGTTGATTCCTTCCGAATTTTTCAAAGGAGCCAATATATTTCCGGTAATGGAAAGACTGGCAGCACCGCCCTGAATAATAGAGATTCCGAGGATTATGCCAGTGAGTGCAGTTTTGTTCATAGTGATTTTAAAAAGAAAAAATTAGGTTTAGGTGTTTGGTATTCTATTCAGCGGGGCCAAATGGGTTGTAGGGCAAGGTTGGAGTAATCGAGCCATTCTCAGGAGAGGTGGCACTGCCACGGCTCACAAAAACGGCGCTATTACCATTGACCAATAATGAGCTAGCGTCTTCGAAATTGACCGAATTCCTCCATACCCCTCCAAGGAAACGGTATCCGACCCACTCTTTATTAGCGGCATCCCAGAGATAAACTCGATCACCATTGGAGTCATCCCAATTGGCATTCCCAATATTGAGGTCAGGGAAGGCTGTCGGAATCGGGTGGCGAGTGGCGAGGAATCCTGAATCTGTGAGAGTTGCAATTTGAGGTGCTGCAGGAACTTCTCCAAACAATGTCAAAACAAGATCTAAGGCAACCGCACGCTCAATGAAGAGACCCTCTTCAGGAAAGACGACGGTGTTACTGGCGTCAGCAAAACTGCTGGAATCTCTCCAAACAGTTGCGACGAGGCGAACGCTCTGCCATTGAGATCCATTCCAGAAATTGACACGATCGTTGGCATCGAAAGGAACGGAAGGGCTTGCGAGAATGGTGCTGATTGTATTGGCCTTTCTGATCTTTATGGAAGGATTTGCGGGGAAACGGGTGCTGATGTCCGAGTCGGTTGCAATTTTGAAGGTGCCCGAAGTCGTGTTTTCAAGAATGAGAAATGCTTCTTCGGCCGGGGCGATCCCATCCGCGTTATTCGCATCATCGGCAACTGAGATGTATGCGAGGTGGTGCATTGCAGTCCATTCGGTTTCTGTCCATGTCGCTCCTCCCGAAACTGAAATTTCTTGCGAGCTATATTTGTTTCCCTCGCCGTCTGTGAATGCCTGGGGATCGGTATCTGGAATAAAGGCCCCTAGAGTTGAGGCGCTAGAATGAGCGACATCATTGAGCAGAGAGACTGAAATAGCAGAGAGCTTTGGCGTGACGCTAGACCCATCATCATCAGCGCTCGCAATCGTGATCTTGGTGTAACCTTGGGGTATCGTGTAAACCGTGTCGGCACCGAGTGGCACGATTATGGATAGAGTAGCGAAGATAATACGAAAGTTCATAGTCCTTAAATGAAGTAATGGAGATATGGCCGACCTTAGGCAACCAAAAAGTCGATGGAAGTTTCGTGAAATTGCATTTTGCGAAAAAATCTCGGTTGAAAGTTTTGTGAATCGGGCCGGGCCTTCATGGAAATTCTAACGGAGACTTTTTAGGGAGTTGCAGTGTGGTGGGCTTTGAGTAGCCTAAGAAAAAGATTTGAAAGCGGGATATACGATAGGAAATGAGAAGCTGGTGAAGGTCCTTGGTGGGGCTTCCGAGCACTTGCTGGGGCTTTGGAAGAAGCAGGGCAAGGAGGATGGAGCGTTGAGAATCGCCGTCGTCGGAGGGGGATGCAGCGGTCTCCAATATCAGATGGATCTGGTCGATGGTCCCCGGGATCGCGATATCATGGTCACCAGCAATGGTGTCAATGTCGTGATTGATCCCAAGAGTGCTCTTTTTGTAAGCGGGAGTGAATTGGACTATTCGGACGATCTTCAGCAAGGAGGGTTTAAAGTAAGTAATCCGAATGCGGTGGTGACCTGTTCCTGTGGGGAGAGTTTTGCGGCGTGATGAATCCATTTGAGGCCCTTGGGCTGCCCCCCAGGCTTGATCTTGATATGGGGGAACTCGAGCGGGTGATGCGAGAGGCGAGCCTGAGCTGTCATCCGGATTCGGGTGGAGATGAAGTTGAATTTCAAAAAGTTCGACAGGCTGGCGCTTTGCTCAAGGAGCCTTCTGCCAGACTTAAGACAGCCCTGAAGATTGGCGGGGTTTCCTACGGGGAGCGTGGAGGTGTTCCGGGTGAGGTCATGGATTATTTTTCACCGGTGGCCGGAATTCTAAAGAAGGTGGATGATTTTACGAATGAACGACGCAGGGCGCTCAGCGGACTTGGGAAGGCCGTTCTGGATATTCGAATTCCCGGTTTGAAGACAGAGCTGGAAGGCTTGATTCAGAAGTTGGGGACGCTTGAGGCAACGATGATCGCGCGCTTTCCTGAATTCGATGCCCGTGGTTGGGAGCAATCCGGGGAGGAAATGGCAGAGGTCTTCCGCGGACTCATTTTTGTGAGCAAATGGCTGGGCCAGCTACGGGAGGCGAACGGAAAGATCTTTGAAGCCTTGCTCGGCGGGTAAGTTGGCCTTAACTCCTGACCATGAGCGAGGTGATCATCGGGATAGATCTGGGGACAACACAATCAGCGGTTGCGATTGTTGATTCGGGTTTTCCGATCTTACTTGCTGATGAGCAGGGCCGATCTCTGACTCCGAGCGCGGTTTGGTATGGGGCGGAAGGTGAGATCGAAGTTGGCCACGAGGCGCTTCGGCGTTCCGGTGTGGATCGGGTCATCACAAGTGTGAAAAGTTTGATTGGGCGGAGAGCGGATGAGGCGGATGGAGCGCTTTTAGCTGACGGGAGGCTGGCAACGGCAGCAGGGCCCCTTTTCCCCGAAGAGGTCTCTGCGGAAATTTTGCGGAAGCTGAAAGGAATTGCGGAAGATCGTTTGGAGACCGGGGTGGTCAAAGCGGTGGTGACCGTTCCGGCGTATTTCCACGATGGACAGAGGGCTGCGACCAAGCGTGCCGGGGAATTGGCCGGGCTTGAGGTGGTAAGAATTCTGAGTGAACCGACCGCAGCGGCTCTTTCCTATGGTCTCGATCGCCTGGGTGACAGTTCGCGGGTGGCCGTCTTTGATCTGGGTGGGGGCACGTTTGATGTTTCGATTTTAGAGATGCGGGAAGGGGTTTTTGAGGTTTCGGCGACCTCGGGAGACACTCGTTTGGGTGGAGATGATTTTGATGAAGCGCTGGCACGATTTGCAGCCCGTAAGCTGGGGGTCGAGCTTGAGGCGATTGATGCGCTGGAGAAGGTGGCTTGGGTTACCGAGGGGAAACGGGTGAAGCACGTGCTCAGCGATGAGGAGGATGCGGTGTTCCGAATTCCGTTTACGGGTGAGGTGCCAGTTTTCCGGGAGGATTTTCTGCGTTTGATGGAGCCGTTTTTAAATCGAATGGAGTCGTGCAGTCGTCGCGCGATGTTGGATGCTGGAGTTGAGGCGAGTGATCTCGAGGCGGTGGTGATGGTGGGCGGGAGCAGCCGGATTCCCGCGGTCAAAGAGCGTGTCCGGGAGGTGTTTGAAAAGGAGCCGGATTTGAGTCAGCATCCTGATGAGGCGATTGCGAGGGGCGCTGCGATTCAGGCCGGAATTTTAGCTGGAACGGTGAGAGAGGTTCTCTTGTTGGATGTGACGCCGCTCAGTCTTGGTATTGAAACCATGGGTGGCTTGATGAATGTGCTCATCACTCGTAATACGACTATTCCTTGCAAGGCGGGGGAGATGTTTACCAACGCGATTGATGGTCAGACCTCGATGAAGGTGCGGGTTCTCCAGGGAGAGAGGGAATTAGCGCGTGATAATTGGGAGCTCGGAGCGTTTGAGGTTCCATTTGAGTCAGATCGGAGGGGGCAGGCCCGGGTCGGTGTCGAATTTCGGATTGATGCTGATGGGATCCTGTCGGTTCTGGCTCGCGATGTCGCGACAGGCAAGGATACCGTGATTGAGGTGGGGAGCGCGGCGGTGGATGTGACAGAGGCCAAGGTGGAAAAAATGGTGAGTGAAAGTGTGGAATTCGCCTTCGAGGATATGAGCGCGAGGGTTTTCGAGGAAGCCCGGATGAAGGCGGATGAACTCCTGCCGGCGGTGGGAGTGGCCCTGGAACAGGCCGGAGCCTTGCTGGATGAGAGCGAAATCAAAGAAATCAAGGAAGCTCGTGATCGCGTGGAGTTAGCGATTAAAGACCGTGAAGTGGCCGCTTTGAAGTCGGCGGTTGAGAAATTGGATGAAGCGACTGAGAGTTTGGCGGCCTTGCTTGTCCAAAAGGCGACTGCGGCGCTTTTTTCGAGTCCACAAGATTGACGGGGACGGAGAGGCCGCCCACACTCCGTCTCTGAAAATATGACTGGAAAAACCGGAGTGTTTATTTGCCCCTCATGTCAGGCTGTCGTGAAAAGCGAGAAGTCATTGGAGGAGGGCTTGATCTGCGGTGAATGTCTGCACGCATTTGGGAAGCCGGATTCTTCTGATCCCGGTAAGATCAATCAGATGCCCCGCGGACGGAGCGAAAAAGGTTCGGGGAGTGTGATGCGGGATCTGACGGCAAAAAAAACGACCCCAATTCGAGCGATGGGAGTGATTGATGCGCCACCCGTTTCTGCGAAATCTATCGAAGCAGCCAAGGCTGAAACAGCCAATGCCAATGGAGATGAGGAGATGATTATGCCCGATGGCACCCGCCGCGTTCGTCGACGCAAGAAGCGGGCGAAGAAGGAGCGCAATAAAGGGCTCATTCTTTTTCTTGTTGGGTGGATGTGCGTAATCGCAATCGTCTTCGTCCTCTTCAAGACAGGTAAAATTGGTGGAGGGAAAGAAGCGACAGGTCAACCTCCTGTTCGAGGTTCTGATTTTTTAACCGATACCGAAGTGGAGATTCTGAAGCAGAGTATTCCCACAATTACTGATCAGTTCACTAAGTTTCTACGTTATCAAACTCTGAGCGGAAGAGAGCAATTTATTGATCGGTCAGCGGATCTTTCACTCGCATTCAACCGATTCTATCAGATTAATACCTTCCCGAAGCCCGAATCAGATTTGAAGAGATTTGGAGCAAATGTCCTCAATCTTTCTGACACGGCTGTGGCTGTTGAGAGTGTCTGGGGTGATGAAAAAGGGAACCGCTGGGGAGCGGTTCATATCTTCGACAAAAAAGAAGGATGGAAGCTGGATTGGGAGGCCTTTGCTCCTCACTCAACGGAGTCTTGGTCGAAATTTAGTTCAGAACTCGGATCGAAGGAAGGAGTGTTCAGACTTCTTGTCAGAAGAAGAAGAACGAGCGATCAAAGTAAGAAGGTCTCTCTTAGTTTTTATCGGGCTCCCAAGGTTTTTGAGACCGACAACGAGTTTCGTAATACCGAATCTCCCGAGGTGGATCTTTTGAGCGAGAGCGACCTCGGGAAAGAGTTTTTAAATCTGTGGTCAAGTCACTTGGACGGCAATGCCATCTATGGGTCTATTCTGGGAAGGGCGCTTGATCCCGAGGGATATCTCAGGATCACAGTTCGTCTCGCTTGGGAAAAGAATGAACGTGATCAAAGTATCATGGTCTTAAAGGAAATTGTAGGTGCCGGCTGGTTTGGTCAGACCATCCAAAAGCTTCATAAGGATGCTCTTGAGGCAGCGACCGAAGAAGCAAAAGAAAAACTCTCGGAAGCCTCACAATCCGAATAAAAAGATTCATTCTTAATGAGCTGTCTCTTATA
>CAJXVQ010000060.1 GCA_913060685.1 uncultured Verrucomicrobiales bacterium | reverse complement strand
AGATCAGCCTCGGTCTCGTGGGCTCGGAGATGTGTATAAGAGACAGGTCTTCAAGCGCCCCACGCCAAAAACAAATTCCTAGCAGCTGCGATGGTGTTAATGTTGGCCCTGCCGGTGGCGGTATTGGCTCAGACCGAGAAAAAATATCACCGTCCCGCCATCATTGCGCTGGAGGATTTGAAGGAGTATCCGGATCTGTCGCCGGAGAGGAAGAAATTGCTCAAGACGGCGTTGGAGACGGCGAAAAAAACACGAGCGACCGTTTACAAGTATGGTGGGTCGTCGCCGGAACAGGGAGGCTTCGATTGCTCGGGGGCGATGTATTACGTCCTGCAGAAGGAAGGTCTGAAAGTTCCAAGGAGTTCAGCGCAGCAATTTCTGTGGATCCGTGATGCAGGGAACATGGTCGAAGTGCCGCCGACGGTGAAATCCCTGGGTAATGATCTATTTAAGAAATTGCAGCCGGGTGATCTGGTTTTCTGGTCGGGAACCTATATCCCAACAGATGCCCGGACGGTGAAGGTGAGCCACGTGGGAATGTATTTGGGGACCGAAAAAAAGGACGGTCGACCGGTGATGATCAATGCCACCAAAGGTCGCAGCTATCGAGGGAAGGCCGGAGATGGTTTTGGGGTCTATGACTTCAGGATTCCCTCTGCGAAGAGTCGTTCAAAATTCGTCGGTTTTGGGTCTCCGCCAGGGCTCAAGTAAGCGGCTTTGCCAAGAGGGGGCTTTTTTTTGAAGTTCATATCCTGTTTAAAGTGTCAGCCGATTAACAGGCCCTGTTGTTGTCCGCAAGGGCATGGATCGCGAGAAGGCGGGAGTGCGACATACCCGCGGGCCGACAAATTTTGCCCCGAATAATTTCGCGAACGTATCATAAACTGCCGAGCAACGTCGATTGCGCCTTCAGATCATAGTCACGGGACTCGGACCTCCGCAACCACACCTCCGGCGATATCGGACGGGAACACGCGGATGTAAGCCCACTCGACCTCCCTTGATCGGTTTTCCATGTAGTCCCTTCCTCTTTCCGCATATATCTTCAAAAGGTTTGCAGGCAGGATAAAGAGGCCCTCTCCCTGTTCTCCAAACAAACTATGAATATCGTGTTTCCGCAGATTGGGGATAGAGTGAGGGAAGGGAGTAAAACAGACGGAATAGCGTTCGTTGGCGCGAACTTTTAGGCTGAGCTTGGCGTCTTGATCGGCACCTCCTTGGAAGGCAAAACGAATCGTCACCTCTTGCGGCCCCTCGGGCAGTTGTACCCCACGTTTTGCCGATGAGAGCGTCTTGCCGCTAACACTCACAAACTTTGGATGTAGAATTCGGGCCTGGGATTCTCCCGAGCGATCGAATTCGATCAGGGCATGGCCTGGCTTGATCGCGTGATGAGTTGTGCAACTCGAGAGCGCGGCCAGCAGCAGCGAACCGGTGGCCGAGAGGATCGTAAGACTGTCTTTCATATTGCAGATGGTATCGTGGTTGGGCCGCTCGTGATGAGTGTCTCCATCTGACAATGCGTGATTTCATATTGGAAAGGATCATCGAATCTTTCTTTCCGAAGCGAAAAGCCAAGGTGACAGGCAAAGTTGTCCTGCCAGGCCAGAATAAAAAGGGTCGACGTTGGATTGGATTGGAATGGAAGCTCGATGAGAGCTTGTCAATCAGAGGGGGAAACGCCCCGGCCCCTTTTGAGTTGCGGGGCTTCCCGCCGGTGGGGTGTGGTGGTTGTTAAGAACCTACCGCTTGCCTGATTCTGTCTCCGGGAGTCATCTCGGCCGGAAATCCCACCACTTCTTTCGATCCACCACCGAGGTTTCATCCGCTTTCTCTGAATAGCTCTGAATGATTTCGTGAACTGAGATATTTCTCTTCTTTTGGCCGCCGGTTCTCGAGATGTAATTAGCCATAGGTCGAGTTTAGAAAATTCATGGCAGAAGTTTGGGAGCCGGCGATTCATATTGCGTGGAGCCAGCTTGCGTTGATGAAGGAAAATAGATCATCGAAATTTTGTGGCGAGTTCAATCTCAGCGCGCGGCATGTCGTCTCCAGGCTCACCTTGTCAGGACTCATCGGGAATCATCTCCTCGGAATGGATGAGGTCTGAACACTCAATCAAGAATGTCGACTCACTCTCGAATAACAATTCGTGAATGATAAGCCCGTCATGTCCCAGGCGGATTTCGTGGGTGAGGAGGTCGCCGTGCGCTGTCTGCTCGAACCTCGGCTCTCCGTATTGCGGTGGGGCACCAAAAGTATAACGAGTGACCCCGGTATAATGAAGGTGAATTCGTCGATCGTGAAAGGGGCCCAGTAAGCTGATATTAACTTCCATGCTGCGAATCTCCTTGCGCTCTCCACTGGCAAGCTCGCGAACGGTCAACGACTCAAGCCACGCGTCATGTAGCGAGCTGTGTGAACTCAAATCGAAATAGCACGGATCCGAAGCGAAGGAATAAACATGCGGGGGGATTTTATCCCGAATGGATGCGATGTAGGTAGAATAACGTGTGAAATCGATACCCTCGGTCTCCGGGTTGATGATGTGCTCCATGTCTTGGTTTTCTGATGGGACGAACCTGATCGCTTATCCGGCAACCTGGCTAAGACCGCCCTGTCGAAACCGGGAAGGTGTCGAACCACTCATTCTCTTGAAGGCCCGGACGAAGTTATTCGATCCGGAATAACCAAGTTGGCAGGCGAGTTCCTTGATCGAGCAATCGGAGGTCTTGAGTTGCAAGCGAGCCCGATCAAAGCGGACCTTGTCGAGAATCTGTTGGTAAGTAAGCTCTTCAAGTTTGAGCTGGCGGTGCAGGGATCTGGAACTGGTGTCACAGAGATCGGCCATCAGCTTCAGGGTCGGGCAGATGCCGCCGACGCCAATGATTTCTCCCACCAATAGTTCCAGCTTCGTAGACACCGGTTCATCTTTTTCAAGTAAACCAAGACTACGATCTTGCTTGTGGTTTGGGATGTTGGATGGGCCTGTTGATCGCAGGAGCCATTGCGCGGGAAAAGCAAAGCCGGAGGCCGTTTCACGAAATTTGAAGTCGATATCGCAAATTCCCGGGACCTGGCGATGGCTGTCGGTAGGCTCCGTTTGAAGCACCGCTTTATCCGGATACCAGGATGGTCCGGTAACGAGACGGACCAGGTTGATCATCGACATGAGTCCGGCCTGGTCCGCGATGATCCGGCCTGGTTCCGCTGAGATGGACTTCTCGTTGAAGAGCCAGACTTCTCCACCGTCGCCTTCTTCCAGCCAACAGTGGTTTCCCTCGACATGGCGATTGATGAGTTCTCCGAAGGTTTGAATGACGCCTCCCAGGCTTTTTCGCCGGGCCATGGCGACTCCGAGGTCGCCCAGGCAATCCGGGGTGAGGTGCTCGCCGACGACGAAGCCCACTTCCGGCATTTTCTCCCCGATCGCGATGGCATCAAGAAAGCCGTAGAGTTGATGTTTGGTGATCCATCCTTCCCCCGAGGTCACTTGCGCCCATTCGATTTGGATCTGGTCACAATAGGGCTCGAGGCTGATGCCTTTGCCGGAAAAGTAGTCCGCAAAAGGCTTGAGCCAGCAGGTGTGGATGAGGGGAATTTCCTTCAAGGGAGACACTTTCAGGGATTGAGGGCCAATTGCAAATCGAATGGCAGAAAAAGAGAACGTTTATGGGGTGGCACCACGGCTCCATCGGATAGGGTAAAAAGGTTAACGATTGTTATTATGAAGCCAAAGTCACGATTCATCCCCATTGCCGTTCTCTCCAGCTTACTTTTCCCAAGTGCGCTCTCCGCTCAGGAAGAGAAGAAAGAAGAGGCCCCGAAGCAGGTCCTCTTCACCGATGTTCAGATTTTCAACGGCTTGGACGATAAGTTAAGCCCAGGCAATGTATTGGTAGAGGGCAATCTGATCAAGGCGATCGGGAAAGACGTCAAAGCGGGCGAAGGCGCCACCGTGATCGATGGCGGTGGACGCACCCTGATGCCGGGCCTGATTGACATGCACTCCCACCTCAGCATTCACGAGGGGATGCTTGACGGTCGCGATGACTGGGATCAGATGGCAACTGGAGCAATTTCTCAGGAGCGCTTGCGTTCCTACCTCGATCAGGGCTTCACGACAGCCCGTGATGCCGGAGGCAATGTGCAAGGACTTGCCAAGGCGGTTCGGCTCGGTCGTATTCCGGGTCCACGCATTTATCCCAGCGGTGGCTTTATCAGCCAGACCGGCGGTCATGGTGACGTCGGTCGGTGGAACGATCAGCCGGGTTCGACAAATTACCTTTCTGCGAATGGCTTTTCCTACATGGTCGATGGGGTAGATGAAATCATGAAGGCCGTCCGGACCAATATCCGTAGCGGCGCCACCCAAATCAAAATCATGGGTGGCGGCGGAGTCGCCAGTGAGTTCGACCCGCTGCACCAAGTACAGTTCACCCTGGAAGAAATGCAGGCTGCCGTGAAGGTTGCCGCAGACTCCGGGACCTACTGCCTGGTCCACGCCTACAGTGATGAGTCCGTCAACCGCGCCATCGACGCTGGAGTCAAGTGCATCGAGCACAATTTCCTGGTGACCGAAGACACCATCAAACGCATGAAGAAAGAGGGAATTGCGCTCTCTTGCCAATCGATTATCTCGCTCGTCACTTTCGCCAACCCGGAGCAGATCACTTTCTTCTCTGCTGACCAGCAGACCAAAGCGAAAAAAGTGAATACGGGTGCTTCTCAAATGTTCGAGTGGGCCGTGAAACACGACATTATCATGGTAACCGGCGGCGACATGTTTGGCGTGGCCGATGGCCCTCGCCAGGCGGTCAACATGACGAAGATGGTGGACGTCGGTCTGAGCCCGTTCAAAATCCTGAAGATGGGAACTTCCGATGCGGCCAAAGTTATCGGCTGGTGCGGCGAGATGAATCCCTACAAGGACGCCTACCCTGACAAGACTCCGGAAGAGAAAGCTGAGCAGGGCATCGGCCTCGGGGTCATCCAGGAAGGTGCCTATGCCGACATGATCCTCCTCGACGGCAATCCGCTGAAGGACATCAAGGTCCTCGAGGATTACACCAATAACTTCAAGGTCATCATACGTAACGGCGAAGTTTGGAAGAACACGCTGAAATAGCGCCGACGTTTTTTTTCGAAGAAAACCAACCCACACAAATTTTAACATGATAAAACTAAAGAAACTCACAACCATCACCGCCGCTCTCGGCTGTGCCGCGCTTGCGCCGGTTTCCGCTCAGGATGCCGAAAAGGGCAAACTTGAAATCCCACCCGTGATGCTGATTCAGAACGTCCATGTCTGGGACGGAACCAGCGATACTTTGAAGAAGGATACCGATGTCCTGATCGTCGGGGACAAAATTAAGAAGGTCGCCAAAGACATTCCGACTCAAGGAACGGTCGAGGTGGATGCGGTGCGCAAGACGGCGAAGCGGGTCATTGATGCGCCGGGACTCGAAGCCGGAACCTATGGCTTCAAAGTCAAGAACGACAAGGGTGAGGTGGAGAAGGTTGAGGCCAAGATCACCGTCATTGACGGCAAGGGCGGTTACCTGATTCCCGGGATCATCGACTCCCACCAGCACGTCATGTTGTCAAAGAATACCGGCCCGCTGGACATCATGAACAACCAACTGGTCTACACCCCGGCTTACAACGCGATCCCCCAGGGAATGACGATGCTGATGATGGGCGTGACCACCATTCGTGACACCGGCGGCCCATCGATCGAACTCGGCCAGGCCATCGACGCCGGATACGTGGATGGACCCCGTATCTATTCCAGTGGTGCCGCGGTGAGCTGTACCTCCGGTCACGGTGATTTTGGCGGAAAGGCTCCCGGCCAAGGGCAGATGTATCCTGGTAGCTCCGCGCAGTGGTCGTCTACGGTGGGATTCATGACTCTTGCTGATGGTTCTCCCGAGGTCCGCAAGGCAACTCGTTGGGCCATTGCCCAAGGAGCGAGCCAGATCAAAATCATGGCCGGTGGAGGGGTCGCCTCACTGAAGGACCCGCTTGAGAGTGTGGGCTATTCGGAGTCGGAAATGCGCGCCGCGGTGGAGGCTGCCAGCGATTACGATACCTATGTCTGCGCCCATGCCTACAACGACGAGAGCGTGAAGCGCTGCATCAAGGCCGGGGTTAAGGACATCGTGCACGGTCATTTGCTCAGCGAGGAAGTGGTCAAGATGATGGCTGAAAACGACGTCTGGCTCGGCAGCCTTTCCAGTCCATACGGCCTGATGGAAGTGCCGTGGTTTACGGATGAAAACCGCCGGAAGGGCAAGGAGGTGCTCGATGGCTACGAGAACGTGATGAAGTTGGCCAAGAAGCACGGCGTCAAGATGGGCTTTGGCACCGATGCTGCGGCGGGGATGGTCGACACGATTCTTTATGAATTTGAGAATCGCGCCAAATTCTTCACGCCTATCGAAGTGCTCAAGCAGGCCACTTCTACCAATGCAGAGCTTCTGCGTTTTTCGAACTCACGCGATCCGTATCGCGCCGCGCCACTCGGTGTGATCGAAGAGGGCGCCTGGGGTGACGTGTTGATCTACGATGCGAATCCGCTTGAAGACCTCATGGTCGTCACCAAGCCCGCCGAGCACCTCAAGCTCATCGTCAAGGGCGGCAAGGTCTACAAGAACGAGCTGAAGTAAGATTGCTGGCCGCAATGAACCAGAACTTATACGGCCGTGCTGGACAACAGCGCGGCCGTTTTATTGATCGGAATATGAAAAAACAAATCACCACCATTTTGTTGGCGGGATTGAGCGCTCTGCACGTCTCCGGACAGGAAGAGAAATCTCCCTGGATGCCATTGCCCAAAGGGCCGGTCCAACGCATCGCCTTCGGCTCCTGTGCCAAGCACTGGCAGCCGCAACCGATCTGGGATGGGGTTCTCTCCCAGAAGCCTGACCTTTTCCTCTTTATCGGCGACAACATTTATGCCGATACCGACGGGGAAACGGCCTGGCAGGTGAGCAAGGGTCAACTCACCGGCGAGTGGAATCGTTTGGCCGACAAGCCGGAATTTCAGAAGGCCCGGTCTGCGATGCCCTTTATGGCGACCTGGGACAACCATGACTATGGATCCCATGCCGGCGGAGCAGAGCATCCGGTCAAAGTCGAAGCCAAGGAGTGCTTCCTGACCTTCTTCGAGGAACCAAAAGATTCACCACGGTGGAAGCGGAGCGGGATCTACGACGCCAAGGTCATCGGTCCGGAAGGAAAGCGGGTGCAAGTGATCCTGCTCGACACCAAGTACAACCGCAGCGCTTTCAAGAAAGATCCCACGCCGAAAGAAGAACGACTCAAGGTCGGCAAGGTTGGAGGTTATCTCCCTGATGAAGACCCCGCCAAGACACACCTCGGAGCGGAGCAATGGACTTGGTTGAAAGGGGAGTTGAAGAAGCCCGCCGAGCTGCGGCTGGTATGCTCCAGCACCCAGATCATCCCGAATCAAAAGGGGATGGACGAGTGGGGCAACTTTCCCCGCGAACGCCAACGCCTCATTGATCTATTGGGAAAGACGAACGGTGTCATTCTCCTCAGCGGAAATGTCCACTTTGCCGAGATTTCACAATTGTCCGATGGCCCGGCTTATCCCCTAACCGAACTGACCTCCAGCGGGATGACTCATATCGAAGAGCTCTACGGAAAGGCACCAAACCGCTTCCGGGTTAGTAAGCCCCTGATCGAGTTAAACTTCGGGTTGGTGGAAGTGGACTGGGAAGCGGGTCAAGTCAACCTAAGTGCGTGCGGTGTCGATGGAAGCGTGAAGGTCAGCAAGAAGCTCTCGCTCGATTCCTTGAAGTAGCCAACTTGCTCAATACGCGAGCGTCCACGTCAGGGAAAACAGGCCGCAGCCGATCAGGAGCACGGCGGCAGCGCCAAGAACTCTCGCTTTCCTTGCGAAACGCTCACTCTTCTCCCTGCCCATACGTTGGTCGGCGACACGGCGTCCAAGCAAGGCCAGCACCCCGATCCCGCTCATCGCGACGGCCATTCCGACGGAAATCGCCACCACCAACAGAATGGCGGGCATCAACAAATCGTTGGCCATTCCGAAGAGAAGCACCAGCAAGGCGCCGGTGCAGGGCACCGAGCCAACAGCCAGCGCCAGCCAACCGCTCATCCCCTTCGCATTGACTGACGCACAGGCATCGCAGCCGTCATGGTGGTGGTGATGGTCTTCCTCCTCGTCGGCATGAGCGTGAGTATGTTGCCCTGCCCTCAAGGCTTTCCAGAGCATCCAGGCTCCGATTCCCGCGATCGCCGCGTAGCTAATCAACTTCACCAGGCGGTAATCCGAAGGAGCAACGCCTGTCACCTGCCGCACCGCAAAGTCGGTGATCCAAACAACCACGATGGCAGAGAAGACGTGAAAAATGGCAATTTTGGTTCCCATGGCCACGCCTTTCATCAAGTTGCCGCCTTCACCGACGAAGTAGGAAATCACGACCGCTTTCCCGTGCCCCGGTCCCAGGGTGTGAACCAGGCCGTAGAGAAAGGCCACCATCAGACCCGTCCACAAGGGACCCGATGACTTCCGGTCACGGATCGAGGTCATCGTCTTGGTAAACATTAGCGAAACCCGGGTCTGGATATTCTGAAACCAACCATGATTTGCCTCGAAATCGGGGATCTCGACCTGAGCCAATACGTCCGACTCGAGGGCGGAGTAATCAGAAATTGCCGCACCATTCATGGTGTAGGCAACCTTGACCTTCATCGTGCCATCAACGAGAAATAGCTCATACTCGGACGGTTTTAATTCGATCATTCCCTCCAACCAAATGGCACCAAATCGTCCCTTGTCTGGAACCCCGCCCGGCACGCGCACATGGACCATCTGGTTCGGCGGCGGCGGGGGCGTATGGATGCAGGCACCCACCCACGGGACCAGGAGAAACTCGGTGACCTTCTTTGACTCTGACTTCAGTGGCAGCATATAACCGGGGATCCGGACTTCCTTTCCGTCGACCCCTTCATCGACTCGTTCCGCTGCCGCCCGTCGCTCCTTTGCGACACGATCACGTTGGGAAATCAACCAGTCAACTTTGACTCCCTGCGCTTCAAGCTTGGCCGCAATTTGCTTTGATTCCATGGCATCGGCACCGTCTGGCTTGATTTTCTCGCTCTTCAGAAGGAGGCGAATTCGTGCCACCATGGAAAGGTCCTGCAATTGCTCACCGGAGAGTTCCTTAAATGGATCGTCAAAGTCCGCCTTCTCTTTCGGCAACAAATTGTCCCAGCTTAGTTCCTCCGGAGCCGCACGCAATTGCCCCACACATAAACACCCCCAAACGATCGTCCCAATTAAAAATCTCACTGTCTTAAGTCCTACGGTTAAATATTTTCCAGTCCACGAAATCCACTGCGAACCTCTCTAGACAGATCTCCTCTACCTCGTCATCCCAATTGATCCGTAGAACAAATGAAATCGGCAATTCAGAGTTTTTTATCCAAGACAGAGTTAGTGAAACGATCACGCGCCATACAAGAGAGAATCATTCTGAATTTCTGCCAAATTAAAAAGCCCTTCACAGCCTGAGAGTTACAACCTGGCAGCAAAGCGGCTAACGATCGAAAAGGTTTCGCCTTCGAAATTCACCAGGCGTGAAGCCGCTCATCCGCAAAAAGGCGCGGCTGAAATTATTAGATCCGGAATAGCCAAGTTCGTGAGCGATCTCTTTGAGCGAACAATTTTCCTTGAGCAACTCACGTGCGATCTCGAAGCGAATCCGCTCAATCATCTTGCGATAACCACTGCCCTCGGCCAACAGCGTCCGGGACAGCGTGCTTCGGCTCACCCCGAGGATCTCGGCCGCCTCAATTGCAGAGGGAAGACTATGGTCGGTAATCCGGGGACTCAAAACAAGTCGCAAGGTTTCACCCAAGGAACGGGACGGGCTTCCCTCCTGCAATCCTGGACTGGCTGGCGAAGATAAAGGCGATCGGCAAGTCATCTGACTCGCCAGCAATTCTGTCTTAAAAGCGACGGCGCTTCCAACTTGCTCAAACTGACACTCACGGTCCCCCACCAAGGAAATCTTGTCGACAGTTCGAGTAGCGGCACTTTGAAAACGAATCTTCTCCGGCCGCCAGTCGGGTCCGGCCACCATCCGAATCACGGAACTGAGAACGACGATAGTGAAATGGTCGGGAACCCGGGTCTCGAGATCAAGCCCGTCGGTAAGACACCACAACCATGAGATCACAGGCCCCCGCTCGAGCCACACGGTATTTCCCTCGGCAAAGCTCGGAATCAGTCGGGAAAAGGTTTCGATGGCATCCTGCAGAGTCGAAGACTGGCGAAGGATCGAGCCGAGTTCACCAAGATCATCAACGGAGAAAGAATCCCCGTCGAGAAAGCCGAGAGAATCAAGCCCCTCCCGGCGCTGGACTTCCTCGAACATTTTCCAGGCTTGGCGTTTGATGATTTTGCCCTCCCCGGAATCGACTTGAGCGGGAGAAATCCATTGTTGTTCGAGGTAATGTTCGACCTCAAGACCCCGCCGCTGCATGCAGTTCACGAAGGGCTGGAGAGCCCCGGCCTCACATAGATCGATGGGTTTCATTCGAAGAGAGTCTCAATTCCGTAGAGTGGTCTTTTTCAATTCCACAAGCACGGATGAAAAGAGACCGTATGTTAGGGCTCCATTCCACGCAGCGTCTGTTTCGCAGTGTGGTCCTCTGACTTAATAAGCGTACGTACCGGTCGATCGAGATCAACGATGAGCATGATCACGACCGAGAAAGATACGATGAGAGCCGTTGTCGCGAACCGGCTTCGTCGGCCGTGGAGTCCGGAACTCAGTCCAATCATCGTAATGGCGACGGTGCCAAGAAAGCCCAGGGTGTACCAAAGGGCCGGAGGGAGGCGATTCACCAGCGCGACGTTTCTCCGTTTGGTGTCGGTGTCAATGAAGTCATTGAGCGAGCCAATAAACAGGTTCATCGAAGTGCTCGTTGTCTGGCTCTTCGCGATTACGGTGGTCTTCCACAACTCGGACTGGATTTCCGAACATTTCTCAAGGTCCGAGGCAATGTCTTCGACCTTGCGCTTCTTCACTGCTTCAGCCCGTATCTGAACATACTCGCGAATGAGGTCTTTCGTAGGTTTGACGTGTTGCTCCGGGAGGAAATCGGCGCGGAGATACAAGGTTCCGGCAGCGTTGGCATCCTCAATGGCGAGGTTTCGCCGATGAGCCTGGCGGGCCGCCACCGTTGCGAACGAGAAGCCGAGCATAAATGCCATCAGGCTCAGAATTGCGGTGGTCACCGAGGCCTCGACCGGATGTTTGCTCAGTCCCTCTCCGCCGCCGATTCGCTTACCGACGCGGTACCCTATTTCGATGATGATTGAAAAGGCGATGACAATAAAGAGCCCAAGGACAAGTGGGTGAAACGAATCAAATGAATTCACATTCGACCTCCTATACCGCGCAGAAATACTGACAAGAACGAAAACAATCAGCGAGCCGCTACAATGCCTAACTGCAGAAGGAAGATTTCGAAAAGCCGGGGTATGCCAGCTTCCTATTCAGCGAGCCAATGACCCAAAATGAGAACCTTCACACAAAACCGGCAAGACCGCGGTGATCTGGAATTCCCAGACCTCGACTCTTATCGACGGGGATTTGAAGAAGATAGCGCTGCTTAAAGAAATGGGCGTCGCCAGCATCATTCTTTCCTACAACGACCTTTTCCGTGCCGGATCCGGAGGCCTCGCTGAATACAACGGGAACACCACAGGCGTCACGGCGTGGGGACTCGCCATCGTGGACGAAATGGTGAAGTACGGCATCATGGTTGATCTAAGCCACATGGGACCGATCACGACCAAAGGGATTATGGATCACATGGATAAGACTCACCCGGGCGTTCCTTACGTCTTTACCCATTCTCTCCCGACCGGCCTTTACAAGAATGAGCCAAAAGCGACCAAGAAGGGCTGCTATCGCAATATCAGCGATGAAGAAGCTCTGCGCGCCGCAAAGTCCGGCGGCTATATTTCTCCGACTTTCACTGAATGGATGATGGACGGGGTCTGGCCGGATGACATTTCTCCGAAGCAGTGCGCCGACATGATCGACTACTACGTAAAGTTAGTCGGAGTCGATCACGTGGGCATCGCCACCGACGACATGTTCACCACCAAGCCAACGATGAATTTCGTGGACGCCAATCCCAACCTCTACAACGACGGCGGCTACATGGTGAAGGCCTTCAAGGCCGGCGCCGATGGTTGCGGTGAACTCGCAAAAATTCTCGCTGCCGTTACTGATGATCTCTGGGCACGTGGCTATTCCAACGAAGACCTCAAGAAGATCTACGGCGGGAACAAGATGCGCGTTTATGCTCAAGTCTGGGAAGGAGAAGGCGAGAAGCCCAAAGCCAAGTAGCTTTTTTTTGGAGGGCGCAGAGAAAGGTTGTCAGGAGTTGGCAGGAAATGAGAAGAGCCATCCCTTGTCTTCTTTCTTCGTGCCGGTAAAGCTACCATTCAATTCCCGCCAAAGCTTTTCGCCCAATTATGAATGACCGTCTTCTGCTCCTATCCGCTGTTTGTGCCATTTCCTTATCTGATCAAGCGCTGGCTGAAGCCCGTGAAGGTGGTCCGGAATCGGTCGATGTCCTGATCGCGGAACAGCGGCGCGAGAAGCAGTCGTGGTGGGATCAGAATCTCCTCGCTCCCTATGATACCTGGAAGAAGGGTGTCGCCGAAAGGACCGGTTTCAGCTGGGGTTCGGACTATAGCGCCCAGTATTTCACCGCGACGGACAGCATGGGAGACTCTTCCGCAAGTGCTGGAATGTTCCGTCTTTATGGTTCCTGGGATCTCTTGAATCGTGGTGAAAAAAATGCCGGCGGGTTGCGCTTCAAGGTTGAGCATCGGCATTCCTACACTGGCACGACGCCATCCGGATACCAGTTGAACCTGGGTAGTGCCGGAGTGATGGGCGGCCCCTTTAATGACGATGGCGTGCGCCTCACCAACCTCTATTGGAGACAGCAATTCGGTGATCAATTGGTCGGCTATCTGGGGTTTTTGGATGTCACTGACGTCGTGGATGTCTACGGGCTGGGTTCTCCATGGACCGCCTTTTCCAACTTGAGCTTCAGCACGGGATCCTCGTCGATGGCCTTGCCAAATGATGCCGCACCCGGGGCCTATCTCGGGGGCTGGCTGAGCGAAAATTTCTATTTGTCCGGAGGGCTTGTCAGCTTGAATTCCGATCCTAAAGATCCGGGCAAGAGCCTTGAGCGTGCCTTTGACGATGCCGGGTTCTTCAAGTTTGTTGAGTTTGGTTGGACCAGTTCAAAGGACCGCTTCTACTTTGACAACGTCCATCTGACCCTCTGGAGTGTTGATGAGATCACCGATACGGCAACGCCCGATGGCTGGGGTGTGAATGTCTCAAGTTCGTTCTGGGTCGACGACTGCTACATGCCCTTCTTTCGCGCCGGCTATGCCGATGACGGAGGCTCCTTGTTAGAGACATCCTTGAATGCCGGGGTCGCCTGGAATCCAAGGAAGGATGACTTGTTCGGCATCGCCGCCAACTGGGGGCGTCCGAATGCGGACACCTTCGGGCCGGGCTTGGACGACCAATATGGCATGGAGATTTTCTATCGGGCTCAAGTCACAGAGAACCTGCGCATCACACCCTCCCTGCAACTGCTCGCCGATCCGGCTTTGGATCAGGATGAAGATTTCGTTGCGGTCTTTGGCATGCGCGGAGTGCTTTCGTTCTGAAAGACGCCGGGGGGTGAGGAAACTGGAGAGCTTGGCCTTGTTTCAGTGATGTCATGCGCCGCCTGCTGCAACACGCGGTCGGGCAAAGACCCATCCGAAACGTGGGGAATGATCATTCGCGGGCGGGGGATTAAGAAAACGAAATGGTTTGGGGGATAAGGTTCTTCATTTACTGCGGGAACTTATAACGCAGGCCCACACAGGCCGGAGAGGATGAAGGCTCAAAAGGATTGGCTAATCGGGTAGACGGTAGGTTCTAACCACCACCGGCTATACGGATCCGAATCCGACGTTGCTCTCCACATCAGGGAAGCCACCGCCGGTTCCTCGAAAAATAGTAAGCATATCGTCTACGCTGCCGAACCAGACGCCGCCGCGCCACACGCGTTGGCAGCGCAATATTCTTTTTGTGGAAATGGGCGTTTATCGTTTTTACAACGTCTGCAATTTCGATAGAAATACAGCCCTGTAAACACCCTTACCTATTGTCATGAATCTAAGATTAATCATCCCACTTGTCGCCCTCTCCCTGAACGCATGCATCGTCGTCGACGAATCCAGCACCTCAGGCGCCCAGAAACCCAATGCCGGACGTCCAAACCAGGCTGAAGAAAAACCATCTACCGCCGCGGTGCCTCAGAACGTTATCGACGATTGTCTTGCGGCCCTGCGCAAACAAGTCGGCGAGAGACCCATGCAAGTCATCAGTGCCAGGCGAGGGGAAGCCTCATTCATCGTCGATGTAAGAGTGGACGATGTTCCCAAACCATGGCGCTGTTATCACGACGGAAGCACCTGCACTGGGACAGAATACCAAGGAGAAGGCTAAGCGAGTTTCCGCGAATTCGAAGAAACTGGCGCCTCGCTTCTGCGCGACAACGGCATAGTCGAGCAACTGTTTCAGCAACGAATGCTTCAGCCAAGGACACTTCACCTTCGTTACCGCGTCGGAGGCGGAGATTCTTGCCTTTGGCTCTTACCGTGTCGTGAAATTAGAACTCGAACCCACGGATCTGACGGTAGCATTCGACAGTTTACTTAAGCTCTACGTATCAGCTACGGTTGCGGAAAATGTCGCCAACGCGGAGTCACCTAACTCCGGTTTCGTCCAAAGTGACGATCGTCTCTTCTTCCGCCTGAAGGCAGAGCTCCTTCCCTGGATCTCAAAGGTGGCCTGACCGTCCGTCCCGGTCATGATGATTTGCTGACAGATCTGCTGCGGAGATCCACGCCTTGCCATGCCTCCCCGGATTTGATGATCTGTGGGAAAGCTCGCTCATGAAGAAAATCATCCCCGCCATTCTACTCTTATTCACTGGTTCTCAATCAGCCATCGCCCAAGAGGAAACAGACGCCCCCAAAAAGCCCAACTTCATCTTCATCCTCAGCGATGACATCGCACAGGGTGATCTTGGAGTTTATGGACAGGAGTTGATCAAAACGCCCCGCATCGACCAGCTCTCCAAGCAAGGCACCCGCTACATGCAGGCCTACTGCGGCACGAGCGTGTGCGCTCCCTGCCGGTCCGTCTTTTTCACCGGACTTCACTCCGGAAAGTGTCCCGTTCGCGGCAATCGTGAGATGGCTCCCGAAGGACAATGGCCCATCCCCGCCGAAACGGTCACCATTGGCGAAGTCGCAAAATCAGCGGGCTACGCCACCTCCACCTTCGGGAAATGGGGCATGGGATTTTTCGACACCAGCGGCAGCCCCCACAAGCAGGGCATCGACCGCTTCTTCGGCTACAACTGCCAACGTCACGCCCACTCCTACTTTCCAACATATCTTTACGACAACGACCAAGCGGTCCGCCTCCCCGGAAACACCGGAAAAGGCATCGGCAAAACCTACGCCCAGGAACTCATCCAGAATGAAATGATCAAGTGGGTGAAGGGGAATGCTGAAAACCCCTTCATGATGTTCTACGCCATCACCCTCCCCCACGGCGCACACGAGATTGACGACCTCGGAATCTACAAGGACAAGTCCTGGTCCATGAAACAAAAATCCTACGCCGCCCAGGTCACCCGCATCGACTCCGACATCGGTGAACTCATCGACACTCTCCGCGAACTTGGCATCGACAAAAATACCCTCATCGTTTTCACCGGCGACAATGGCTCTTCTTTCAACCCCAAGTCCGAGATCGGCAAGCTCTTCAAGCAAGATGCCAACGGCCTCCGGGGCTACAAGCGCGGCATGTACGAAGGAGCCTTGAGACAAGCCGCCTTCGCCTGGTGGCCCGGCACCGTCCCCGCCGGTCGGGTTGACGAATCCCCCTGGGCCCTCTGGGATCTCATGCCCACTTTTGTCGAAATGAGTGGTGCCAAGCCACCAAAGGGCTACGAAACCGACGGTCACTCCCTCCTCTCCTACCTCAAAGGCGGCGAGGCTCCCAAACGCGATTACTTCTACTGGGAACTCCACACCGGAAATCCCATCCAAGCCGCCCGCTGGGGTGACTGGAAAGCCGTTCGTAATGGCATCAAAAAGCCCATCGAAATCTACGACCTCGCCAAAGACCCCGGCGAAAAAAACAACCTCGCCAAAGGCAAACCCGACCTCGTCAAAAAAGCCGAAGAAATCTTCAAGGATGCCCACCGTGTTGACCCCGAGTGGCCCCTCGCCGGCCCAACCAAAAAACAAAAGGTCGAAGCTCAAAAAGCCTGGGCCATCAAACGTAAGCGCGACAAAGACACCTGGATCCCACCCAACGCCAAGCCCCTTCGGTAGGCCCACTTTGATTATGCCCCTCTTCCTCGTTTTCGTTTGGGTGGCCCTCGCCTCTCTTCCCGCCTCGGAAATTCCTCACGACAAACGTCCTGCCGTCACGGAGTCGATCAGTGAAGGAGATCTCTCTTCGCCAACCTTTCAGATCGTTCCACACGGAAAGCGCCTTCGGTATCGACTCGACGGGCTGGACCCGGACTGGACCGAGGACCGCGATGAAATGAACCTCGTCGCACGCTTCGTCAATCAAAGCGGCGACGATATCGAACGGGTGGCCTTCAGTGTCACAAGAAAGAACCCCGGTTGGGATCACAAAGATCCCGACCAGCGCTTTGCACTACGTAGGGAGGTGATTACCACCCCTCCGGACGCCACCGCAGTCCAAATCATCATCACCTCCTCGGGTTCTCCCCAAGCGATCGGGACCTACACCGTGAAGGATCTTTCCATCACAGCCAGCGGCCAGGGTGGTTCCAGGGTCCTCATGAAAAATGGAATGAAACCGGAGTGGGATCAACCCGGTTGGAACAGGTCGGGAACCCGCCCATCCATGGCTCTGGAGAATCCGGACCTTCCCGGCGAGCTGTCTCTCGTCGATACCGATCTCTCCGCGCATGCCGACTGGGCCTGCCCCGCGCTCCCCTTCAGCGGTGCCCAACTCACCCTCGAATGGCGGGAATCCTACAACATCGGAAGTGGCGGCCTTAAGTCCATCACCTATGATCGGCTTCCTCCGGGAAACTATCACTTCCAAGCCCAAGACCTCGACCTGTTCGGTAACCCGGACGGCCCGATTACCACTCTGAATTGGGTCGTCCCTCGCCCCGCTTGGCAGACCTGGTGGTTTTGGCTCCTCTGCCTCCTTGCGATCGCCCTCGTCATCTTTTTTATCACTCGCTCCGCTGTTCAACGCCGCGTTCGACGCGCTGTCCGTCACACAAGGCTCATCGAAAACGAACGCCTCCGCATCGCAATGGACCTGCACGATGACATCGGGACCCGCCTCTCACAAATCTCCCTGATCGGTTCCCATGCGCGCATGAAAACGAGCGACCCAAAGGGCAAAGCCTCCTTCGAACAGATCACCAAACTCACCGGAGAACTCGCCGGCGGCTTGTCCGAAACTGTCTGGATGCTCAGCCCTAAAAACAACGACCTTGAATCACTGATCGGGTTCCTTTGTCGCCTCACCAGCGAACTCTGCCGTATCGGTCAGGTCCGTTGCCGTATCGATGCCGGGCCCGTCGATGAAGACATCCCCATCACCCGGGAATTCAGGCATCACTTCGTCCTCTCGGTCAAAGAAGCCCTGAATAATGCCCTCAAACATTCGCAAGGAAATGAGATCGGCCTCGAAATCAAACTCAAAGACAGGCAACTCAGCGTCACCGTAAGAGACGATGGGATTGGCTTCGATTCTTCAAAACCACAGCATGGGAATGGCCTCGAAAGCCTCCGCCAACGAATGCTCGATCTCAAAGGTCACTTCTCTGTCAAATCTCAGAAATCCGGCGGAGTTCACATTTTACTGATAGCGCCCCTCAAGCAAGAGCAGTATTAATTCCGACCTATGAACGACGAAAGAAAACAAGTCGCCTTGGTAGAAGACGACCGCCTCCTTCGCGATCAACTCATCAAAATCCTTGGCGACACTGACGATGTTGAGGTGTGTATCGCCGTTGCTTCAGGCGAGGAAGCGCTTGAAAAAATCTCCGCCTCCGCTCCCGATGTCATCCTACTCGACATTAACCTGCCCGGAAAATCAGGAATCGATTGCATCCGTGCGCTCAAAAAATCCTGCCCCGGTGCCGAAGTCATCATGCTCACCGCTTACGAAGAAGAAGACAACATCTTCAATGCCCTGCGCGAAGGAGCCAGCGGCTACCTCCTCAAAACCAGCACCCCCGAGGAACTCTTCGACGCCATCCGCGACGTCCACACCGGCGGCGCCCCCTTCTCCAGCCACATCGCCCGGAAGGTCACGCAATACTTCCGCCAAGACCGGGAGATTTCCGAGGAAAACGAATCCCTTTCTCCCCGCGAACGCGAGGTCCTAAGACTCCTTTCCTCCGGCTACATCTATAAGGAAGTCGCCGACCAACTCGACATCACCATCGAAACCGTGCGCACCTACGTGAAGCGTATCTGCGTCAAGCTCCACGTCCGTAGTAAGGTCGAGGCCATCTTGAAGTTCCGCCGGTAACGGGCGTCCTTCCCCACCCTCGTCCACCTGAGGTTGGGGCGCTTTTTTTTCACCCTTCACTGTGCCAGATTAAATCTGACCCTGGTTTGTGGAGGCCACAAAAAAAGAGCAAAGAGGCACAGACCTCCTTGCTCCCTAGGAAAATGAACTCCAGCGATTAACGGCGACGAGCCATCAAGCCCAATAGAGCGAACCCGCTCAGCAAAGCAGAGCTCGGTTCGGGAACTGGACTGGTGATGTCGAAGGTGAGTGCGTTTAAACGGTAACCTTCAGCTGGATCGCCAACCGCTTCTTCTTCAAGAACCTCAAAGCGAAGGAAGCCACCATTGGCGAATGATAAGCCGGCTGCGCTCGTATCCACTGCTCCCACTCCGTGGTTAAAGTAATTCATCGAAGTTGAATCTGTGGTGACTGTGGGATCCGAAGCCGCGTTGCCCGTGAACGTAAAGGCATCGAGCGCAACCGCCACTGTTCCCGAAGTAACCGTGAAGACAATACGCTCAATATTTGCATTAGCGATAGTCGTGCCGTCGATCACACTGGCGTTGTGCCCAAAGATACCAAGGGTGCCCCCGCCCTGAAGGCCATCACCGGAAATCCCAACGGCATCAAAAGTAGTCTTAGCGTTGTTTCGCCGCTCGCCTGCTGCAGTCACGGTAAACGAAGTCCCGAACAGGGCGGCATCGGAGACGGTTCCCGCAGGGCCATCCCAACCATTCACCGTAGCGATGGCACTGGCATTCGCGCTCGGGGTCGTCGCATTAACAGTCACGTTACCGACATCATCGACAGTGAAATCGAAAGTGAGCGAATTTCCAAGATTCAAACGGGTTGGTCCGAAGAATGCAGAATCAACAGGGAAGGTAAGCGACACGGCCCCGAAGGCACTGCTCCCAACGCCGAGGGCGAGGAGACCGATCATATTTTTATAATGAGATGCTGTCTCTTATACACATCTGACGCTGCCGACGATCTACTCTGTGTAGA
>CAJXVQ010000059.1 GCA_913060685.1 uncultured Verrucomicrobiales bacterium | reverse complement strand
TCTACACAGAGTAGATCGTCGGCAGCGTCAGATGTGTATAAGAGACAGGGCAGGGGACGGAGGGAACCTTGTTGGGAGCCCTCGAGGATCTCGGTAAGGAACTTTCCCCGGATGATGTTGAGTCGATTGGAGCCGATTTTTGTGATGAGTTACCGGTGTTGCTTAATGGCATAAACGAAGCCCTTGACCGGAAAGATGCCGCCGAGGCATGTCGCTATGCCCATTCCCTGAAGGGCGCCGCGAGCATTTTCCGGCTCCATGAGTTGGTCGAGGCCGCAGGGCGTGTCGAGAAACTGGCCTCCGAGGGAAGGTTGGGAGAGGCCCGGGAAGCGATTCCGGAACTGAGAAGCGAGTCCGACCGGGCCCTGACGGATTTGCTGGTAGCCTGTAGAAACTTCAGTCATTTTAGCTAATTTATTAATAATGAAAATTTTATACGTCCATGAATGTTTTGGGTCCCTCGGCGGGGCTGAAGCCAATGTCTTTATTGTGGCCGGTGAACTTGGCCGTCGTGGTCACGATGTTGGCATCCTGCACGGCCCCGGAACGGGCAAGAACGAGGACCGCTGGCGGGAGGCCCTGCCGACCCGGTTCGAACTCGATGCGAAGTCTCCCCGCGACTCGGTGCGGGCCGCCTTGTCCACCTTCCAGCCCGATGCCGTCTACGTGCACAAGATGGATGACCTTGAGGTGATCGGCGCTTTGGTGGAGAGCGGTGCCCCCCTGGTGCGGATGGTGCACGATCACGACATTTATTGCATGCGTAGCTATAAATATAACTACTTTAGCAGGAAGATCTGTACCCGTTCGGCCTCCCTCGCTTGTGTCTTCCCATGCCTGGCCTGTGTGGTCAAGAGCGACGGAGGCTTTCCGCTCAAGTGGGTCAGTTATCGCAAGAAAAAGCGCGAGATCAAACTCAACCATAGTTTTGATCGGATGTGTGTTGTGACCACCTTC
Organism: uncultured Verrucomicrobiales bacterium; assembly: GCA_913060685.1. GTDB lineage: Bacteria > Verrucomicrobiota > Verrucomicrobiia > Verrucomicrobiales > Akkermansiaceae > SW10. The sequence continues at coordinate 18,946 of CAJXVQ010000059.1, read as the reverse complement.
ATGCGGGATGAACTTTTGAAAAATGGCTTCGACCCGGCGCGGATCGAGATCCACCCGCCGGTGCCGAGACCAGGGGAGGAGGGATTGAGGTCGAAGTTTTCGGACCGCAATTTGATCATCTACGCGGGCCAAATCATTCGTGGCAAAGGCGTGGATCTTCTCTTGCGGGCCCTCGCCAAGCTCAAGGAACCTTTCGAGTGCATCATTCTCGGTGACGGAAATCACCGTGCCGAATGTGAACGTCTGAGTGGAGAACTCGGTCTTGTCGACCGGGTCCGCTTTAAGGGCTTTATCCCGCAGGAGGAGCTGAAGGCCTATTACCAGGATTGTTCGGTAGTGGCCCTCAGCAGTGTTTGGCCCGAGCCGATTGCGACGATCGGACTGGAGGTAATGCGCTACGCTCTGCCGGTGGTGGCCTTTGATGCCGGCGGAATCAAGGATTGGCTCAAGGACGGGGAGAATGGCTTCCTTGTCCCGTGGATGGACGTCGAAGCATACGCCCAACGGATCGACCAACTTCTGGCCGACAAATCCCTTGCCCGCCGGATGGGCGAAGCCGGCCTGGAATTCGTGAGCGCGCAATATGACTTTGAAGGGTATCTCACTGGACTTGAAAATCTCTTTAAGAAGGTCGGGTCCGAGAAAGGGAGGGTCGGTGGATGAAATTGGACGAGCGCTATGAGGCCGCCCTGATGTCGCGGCTGGAAAAGGCCGGGACGAGATGGGGGCGATTGCGCCTGCGACTATATGTGGCATGGAAGTGCCGAGCATGGCAGGTCACGATGGGATCGGCGGCCTTCGTGAAACGCCTTTCGGATGTGCTCTTTTCCGGGGTTCTTCTCCTGCCTCTGGCCCCTTTGATGGGGGTGGTGGCCTGGGTGATTTCGCGAGACGGTGGTCCGGTGTTCTTTCCGCAGGCACGGGTCGGTCTGCGGGGTCGTAAGTTCAAAATGCTGAAGTTTCGCAGTATGTGCGTTGATGCCGAGGCCAAGCAAAAAGACCTCATGCACCTCAACGAGAAGAACGACGGGGTGACTTTTAAAATTAAGAATGATCCGCGGATCACGCCGATCGGGAGATTCATCCGAAAGACGTCGATGGACGAACTGCCGCAACTCATCAACGTGCTGCGGGGGGACATGTCGTTGGTGGGACCGCGCCCTCCGTTGCCCAGCGAGGTGGAACTCTACTCGCTGGAGGACCGACGACGCCTTCTCGCCAGACCCGGGATCACCTGCCTCTGGCAGGTCGGAGAACGGGAAGGACGCTTGTTCGAGATTGGGGACCGCAATGCCATCGAGTTTCCCGAGCAGGTGGCGCTGGATGTCCGCTACATCGAGAGCAGCAGCTTCTGGCGGGACATCGTTATTTTATTAAAGACGGTGCCTGCGGTGCTGTTGGGAAAGGGGGGCATGTGAAACGTGTCCTGCTGATCTGTCCCGATAAGAATCCGGCGCTCGAACCCGTGATGGACGGCGTCACGCTGGCTCTCACCTATTTCCTCGGCAAGCCCCTCATCGATCGGGCTCTCGAGGGCTTGGCGGCGGCGGGGGGCAAGCAGGTTCGGGTTCTTGCGTGCGATCATCCGTCCGAAATACGCAAACACCTTGGCGACGGGGAGGCCTGGGGCATGGAAGTGGAGGTCGTGGCGGAATCCCGCGAACTCGATTGCGAGGCGGGCCTCGAAAAGCACGCGTCGTTCGGGGCCGAGGGGGCCTTGCGACTTGGTGAACTTCCCCAGGCCGGTGGGTTGGATCTCCTGTCCGATCCGGCGGCGTGGCATCAAGGCCGGAAGGAATTGCTCACCACTTTGGCAGCCGGGGAAGTGGGCTCGAGGGAGCTCAAGCCCGGAGTCTGGGTCGGCCTGCGTGCGGCGATCGCTCCGTCGGCGGAGTTGATCGCGCCGTGTTGGATCGGACCGTATGCCGTGGTTCGGGCTCGTGCCGTAGTCGGCCCCCATGCCTTCGTGGAAAGCGGCTCGTTGGTCGATCGACAGGCCGTGGTTGAGGATAGCACCGTGGCGCGACACACTTACCTCGGTGAGATGACGCACCTGAAAGATTCGGTGGCCCGTGGCGGATCCCTTTTGAATTGGCGGAATGGATCCTGCGTCGAGATCGTGGACTCGTTCCTAATGTCACCGATGCGCGGGTCTGCTTCCGGACGGACGAACCTACTATCGCGTCTCTTGGCCCTCCTGGTTTTGGCTCTGACCTGGCCTGTGGTCCTGTGGGCCGGCCTGAAGGCCATCTTCGGGAAGAAGCCGTTTTGGGATCAACGGGAGGCGGTCCTCCCCTCGCGCGGAGCCGGACGCCGCCGGGTCATTGGGTTCCGGGAGTTCGGTTCGATCCAGAATGGTTTACGGCGCTGGCCCCGACTGTGGCGCATTGTGACCGGACACTTCGGGTGGACCGGTAACCCTCCTCTGACACCTGCCGAGGAGGCCGAACTGGAAGGTGATTTTGAACGTCTTTGGGTGGATATCGCCCCCGGGTTCTTCACCGCTCCCGAAGGGGAGGGATGTGTGGCTCCGTGGAACGACGAGGCTCGGGCCCACGCCTCCCTCTTCGTCTGCCAACCCACTCTGGCCTGGCGCTGGCGGATCATCCTCCGAGGGTTTCGCAGCCTCATTTTTTCTCCGTCTCCCTAGACTTAAACAACTATGAAAACCGAAGTGCACAACACCATCCTCCAGGTCTCGGAGGTGCAAGAATTGACCGCAGGAACCGCCAATGAACTTAAGGAGGAAGTCCGGCTCCGGTTCGTGCCCGAACTCACCGACATCGAGCTTCACTGTGAAGGCCTCGAGTTCGTGGATTCGAGCGGACTGGGGACGCTGATTTCTATGCAGAAGCTAGCTGTCCTACGGGGCGGCTCTTTCCGTATTATCAATCCTTCTCCATCTGTCATGCAGGTGCTCGAGTTAACCCAACTCCATCGGATCTTTACCATCATCGGAAACTGAAATTTCGAGTTCATGACGATTAATCCCCCGGCAAATTCAATCTGTGGAGCCCAGGACATGGCGGCTTGGTGCTGGACAGGTTCCGGGACGCTCGTGTCAGTCCGCGAAGCGGCGATCGGGGCGCGGGGGTTTCTGGAGCGTTTGGGCATGAGCAAGGACGAATGCTCCAAGTGGGAACTCCTTTTGACCGAGGCCGGTAACAATGCCGTCATTCATGATGTCGAAGGATGCCGTGGCGAGGCTCTTGAGGTCCACCTTCTGGCCGGGGGGCACCGCATTCTCGCGCGTGTCATCGACCACGGTGAGGGCTTCGACTGGCCGGTCTCGGTGGAGTTGCCGGATCCTTCCAAGGAATCGGGTCGTGGGCTCTACCTCATCCAGACGCTTAGCGATGTTGTTGACTACCAGCGTGGGGCAAGTGGGAATACCCTGATCATGGAGCGCCAGTGTGAGACGTTCCCGGATCTTCATGGCGGGCAAGCGAGTTCCGAACTCGAAGAAACCCTTGATGAAATGACGGAGGAGTTGGCCGGGTGCTATGAGAGCCTCTCGGCGCTCTTCCGCTTCACCGAAGAATCACGGACCGATGGCAGTATCGAGGAAATGGGCCTCAACCTCCTCAGAAGCCTGGCGGCCGTCACGGGGTCCGACTGCGGGGTTCTCTGCCTCCTCTCGCCCGATACGGGAGAACTTAAGCGGGTTGCCTCCCTGGCGGTTCCAACCGAGGATCACTGGTTCTCGACGCCAGAAAGTGAGGAGATCGAGAGAACGGCGCTACGCTCGCGCAAAGACCAGTGGATTGCATCGGGACCTGACGCCGCCTTTTTGTCTGGCGCCAATCCACCCGCGTCCGGATTGGCGCATCCCTTCTTTGACAACGATGAGCCTGTCGGTGTTCTAACTCTTGCTCGTCTTCATCGGGCCGATCCGCTTCGGGCCGGCGAGGTAAATGTGATCCGCACCTTATCGGAATTTTTCATGCAGCGGGTCATGAGTTTTCGCTTCCAGAAATCCTTGATCGAAACTCAACTGAACCGCCGAGAGCTTGAGTTGGCGGCCGGGATTCAGAAATCGCTCCTGCCGATGTCAATGCCCTCCGTTCCGGGATTCTCGGCAGTTGGCCATTGCGAAAGCGCCCTGGCGGTCGGGGGTGATTTTTACGATGCCTTCCACAGAGAAAACGGCGGGGTCATCTTCGCCATAGCCGACGTGATGGGCAAGGGGGTGGGGGCCTCCATGGTGGCTGCGATTACAAGGGCTGCGATCCGCTCGGCAGTCGCTCACTTTGAAACGCCCGCCGAGATGCTCAAGCATGCCGGAGGACTTCTGTTTGATGACCTGGACCGTCTGGAGATGTTCGTGACGGTTGTCATTGGACTGGTTGACCCCGAGCGGGGAGTGGTTGAAATTGCCAACGCTGGTCACTGCCCGGTCCTTCTTGCCGGAGCGGACGGGGTCATCCTCAGTGCGGAACCGCTTGGCGTTCCGATTGGGTTGGAGCCTGATCCGGAGATCACGCAAAGCAGCTTCCCAATGGCGGAAGGCTCTTGCCTCCTCGCCTTCACCGACGGACTCATTGATCCCAGGGCCAGCCGGAATTTCGAATCGCCCGAGGCGGTCGCCGAATGGCTGAAGGCAAATGCCGCAAATGGACCGACCGCGGAGGAGGTCAAGGAAGCGCTCCTGGATCGGCTGCGGGACGACTCCGACGCGGCCCCGCTTTCTGATGACCAAACTTTCCTGGTGATCGCTCGCGATCCCTCTCCACTCGAACCAAATTAATCACCATGGCTAAACTCATTATTGCCGAAGACTCCAGCTTCATGCTCCGTCTGTTGCAAACTACCATCAAAAAGGGCGGACACGAAGGGATCGCCTGCAAGGACGGAGTAGAGGCTCTCGCCGCGACCCGCGAACACGGAGCCGATCTTGTCCTCCTCGATCTGGTGATGCCCCGTCTCGACGGGCTCGCTACCCTTGCCGAGTTAAAGCGGGATCCGGCCACTGCCGGGATCCCGGTGGTGATCCTCACTTCGCGTGGCGAGTCGCTCACTCGCGAGGAGTCGGAGGCGAGCGGGGCGGCCGCCTTCCTCACCAAGCCTTTTAGTCCGACCGCTCTGCTCGAAACCATCAAAAACCTTATCAACGAATGAAAGACGAATTGTCCCTATTTATCATGGTAGATGCCTGCGGTTGGGAGATCGTGAAGGATCGCCCCTTCCTGAAGGATCTGGCTCCGCACCGGCGGAAGCTCGAGAGTGTCTTCGGTTACAGCTCGACCTGTGTCCCCTCCATTCTTTCGGGGCGCTGGCCCGACGAACACCTGAACTGGTGCTACTTTGTCTACGATCCCGAACAGTCCCCGTTTCGCCCGCTGCGTTGGCTCCGTTGGCTTCCGGAGGCAGTGACGAGTCGGCGCATTTTTCGACGCCTGCTGACGAAGATGGTGCGGGTGAAGCTCGGGTTTCGGGGCTACTTTGACCTCTATAATATCCCGTTCCGCTATATTCACTTGTTCGACTTCACCGAGAAGAAGAGCCCTTTGAAGCCGAAGGGCATGAACCGCGGGCCGAACATTTTCGATCTCCTCGAGGAACGCAAGGTGCCTTATTTTGTGACCGAACCGACCCGTCCGGAGGAGGAAAACCTGAGTGTCCTTCTGGATGATGTCGAGACGGAGCGAATCGACTTCGCCTTCCAATATTGGGCTGGGCTCGACGGACTGCTCCACTCGGTCGGCAATGACTCGCCCCTCATCGGGGAGAAGCTCGAGAGTTATGACGAGTGGATTGAGCAGGTCGTGACGCGTGCCAAGAAACACTACCGGAACGTTAAGTTGACCGTCTTCAGCGACCATGGCATGGCGAACTGCGACCGTTACCTTGATCTGAGGGCAAAGATCGACGTGCTGGACCTGAAAATGGGCCGGGACTACGCGGTCGTCTATGACAGCACCATGGCGCGCTTCTGGTTCCTAAAGGACGGTGTGCGGGAGCAGGTCACGAAGGTTCTCGAGACTGTTCCGGAAGGTCGCATCATGGCCGACGAGGAACTCAAGAGTTACCGGGCTTACTTCGAAGATCACTCCTTCGGCGAGTTGATCTTCCTGGTCGAAGAAGGGGTTCTGATTGTTCCGAGTCACATGGGCGAGCGGCCGATCCGCGCGATGCATGGCTACCACCCGACCGATCCCCAAAGCTACGCGACGCTCTTCACGAGCTATGAGGAGGTGCCCGACGACATCACCCACATCCCCCACATTTATCGTCTCATGGAAGAGTCCGTGAATGCGCAGTCCTCTCAATCATGACCTTGCCTGCCGAGACTGAAAATCAGCGCATCGTACACGTGCCCCGGCGTTTCGTGGCGCATGAATGGGGCGGGACCGAGACGGTCATTCTCGAGACCGCCCGCCAGCAGCGCTTGCTGGGGCTGGATCCTGTGATCATGACCTCCATGGCCCTTGCAAAGGACCGCGAGGACGAGGTCGGGGGAACACCGGTCCGGCGCTACAAGCATCGCTATCCTTTCTTCGGGCTCACCGCGAGTGAGCGAGCCGCGATGGACAAGAAGGGGGGCAATCTCTGGTCCGGTTCCCTCTTCAAGGCCCTTTTAAAGGAGCCGGGGGTGCGCTTATATCATGCCCATGCCCTCAAACGACTCGGGGGGATGGTCCGTACTGCGGCCCGACTCCGGGGGAAGCCGTACGTAGTTTCCCTGCATGGCGGTGTCTTCGATGTTCCGGAAGCGGAGTTGGCCGAACTCACCGAGCCGATCCGCGGGAAGTTCGAGTGGGGGCGCGTGCTCGGGGCCTGCCTCGGCTCCCGCAATGTGCTGCGCGATGCTGATCACGTCATTTGTGTCGGGCAGGGTGAGGCCGACGAAGCCCGCCAAAACCTCGACCACGACCGGATCAGCTACCTGCCCAACGGGGTGGATTACGCGCGCTACTCTGAAGGGGATGGCGCTCGCTTTCGCCGTGATCAGGAAATTCGATCCGACGCGTTTGTGGTCCTCTGCATCAGCCGCATCGATGCCCAGAAAAATCAACTTGCACTCGTGGAAGCCTTCGCCCGGTTCCATCGTAGGGTGCCCGCCGCGCAGCTTGTGTTGATCGGCCCGGAAACCCAGCCGGATTACGCGGCGAAGATTCGGAGTGCGATTGACGAACACGGACTCGGCGACGCGGTGCGGATGCTTCCGGGGCTCTCCAATGAGAGCAATGACCTCGTCAATGCCTACCATGCCGCGGACGTCTTCGTCCTGCCTTCCCGGCACGAACCGTTCGGAATCGTGGTCCTTGAAGCCTGGTGTGCCGGCAAGGCCGTCATTGCCAGTCGGGTCGGTGGGCTACGCACCCTGGTGAAGGACGGAGAGAGCGGTTTGTTCGTCGATCCGGACGCGGAGGATCCCGTCGGAGTGCTCGCCCGGCAGCTTGAAACCCTTCATGCCGATCCCGGCTTGCGACAGTCCCTCGGCGAAGCCGGACGCCGGGAAGCAGAGTCGCGTTACGACTGGAAATGCATCACGGGGGAACTTGAAACACTTTATGAACAGGCCGTGGAGCATGCCGAGAGACGGAAGGGGGGAGAGGCGTGAAAACCCATGATGTCCAGAAAGCAGCGTGGCGGGGGGCCTTCTCGAACTACGGGCGGGTGGTCCTGCGGATGGTTCTCGGTCTCGTCACTTTCCGCCTCCTTTACCAGGGGCTCGACGCGGAGTCGTTTGGATTTTGGTCTCTGCTCTGGAGCGTTTTTGGTTATGGAATTCTCCTCGACTTTGGATTTGGATCGGCGGCCCAAAAGCGGGTCGCGGAGGCGCTTGCTGATCAAGACTGGGCACAGCTCAGCCGTGCCTTGAGCACCATCTTTTTCTTTTACGTCGGAGTGGCTCTCGTGATCGGGGTCCTTGGTTGGTGGCTCGCCGGTCCGCTCGTGACGCTCCTGGGGGTGCCCCCCGACCAGCTGGAAACCTACCGGCCCGCGGCCCGTGCCTTCTTTCTCGGAATGGCCCTGGGATTTCCGAGTGGGATTTTTCCGGAGGTCCTGCGTGGCCTTCAACGCATGGAGACGGCCAACCGAATCGCGATGGTCGGCTTGGTGGCTAATGCCATTCTAATCGCGGTGGCCCTCTTTCTGAAATGGAATCTGGTGGCTTTGATCACGGTGGCGCTCGCCTGCGTGCTCATTCCGGATCTCGTGGCCGGTTGGATGGCCCTTCGCTCCATGCCCGAGGTGAAGTTGAAGCCTTCGCTGTTCTCGATGGGGCAGCTCATGTCCACCAGCAAGTTCTCGCTCTTTGTATGGGCCAGCACGATGAGCCATGTCCTGCGTAATAAGTCCGACCAGCTTGTAATCGGATTGTTGATCTCTCTTCCCGCGGTGGCCCTTTACCAGGCGGCCGGGAAGGTTTCCGAAATGTTCGGGATGGGAACCAAGCAGGTCTCGGATGCGCTCTCCCCGGCGGCTGCCTACTTGCATGCCGACGGGCGGGGGGATGTCTTAAAGGACTTCTTTATGAACGGCTTGCGATTGACGGTGTTGGTTGCCACCCCGGCGTATGTGTGCGCGGCTGTTCACCTCGATTTTTTGGTTTATCTGCTGACGGGCGATGCCGCTCCGGCGTCCTCGACACTTCTTGTGGGGCAGCTTCTTCTCCTATGGTTCTACCAAATGTCCTTCACCCACCTGGTGTTCCGGCGCATGTTTATGATGTGCGGGCAGGAACGGCGCTTGATGTGGCAGGGACTCAGCGAGGGTGCCCTCAACATCGGACTCAGCATTGTCCTGACCCTCTGGATGGGGACGATCGTTGGAGTGGCTCTTGGTTCCCTGATTCCGGCCGTCGTCCTCGGATGGACGATCTTGTGGCCGTGGGCGGCCCGCCAAGTTGGGCTCGGCAAGATGCGTCTCTTTCGGGACACCTGCGGCCGGACAATTCTGGCCTGCCTGCCGATGGTGGCGGTTGGACTGGGAGTGCGCTGGCTAAGCGGTCTTTCCTATGGAGAACCGCAATGGATTAAATCGCTTACGGGTCTCGTTTTGATGTTGCTGACCGGTGGGATCGGCCTCTGGACAGTGGCTCTCAACGCCGGGGAACGAAGCCGTGTCCTTGGCGTTGTCAGGAGAATCTTTAGCCGCAGTAAGGTAGCCAAGGCGGGAGGTCCGGTATGAGTGAACCGCTCGTGAGTATCGTCATGCGCTCCTACAACGAGGCCTGGGCCTTGAAGGAGACACTCCCCGCCCTCGCTGCGCAGGATTTTGGACCGTGGGAGCTCATCGTAATCGACAGCGGGTCGACCGACGGAAGCGTCGATCTAATCCGATCTGCCAACCCGGCTCATTTTGTCCAGATCCAATCATCTGAATACAATCCAAGTCGTGTCATGAACCAAGGTGTCCGCCTGGCACGGGCTGACACGATTCTTTTCCTCAATGCCGACGCCACGCCGCAGGGGCCCGGGTGGATGAAGCCTCTCTATGACGCATTGCAATCACCCCGGACTGCGGCGGTTTTTTCCCGGCAGGTTCCGCGTCCGGATTGCCATGCCGTCTTTGCTCACGACTACGACCGTTGTTTCGGTGAGAACAGGGAATCGGCCGATTGGGACCACTTTTTCAGCATGGTCAGCAGCGGCATCCGCCGCGACGTCTGGGACCAGCGCGGATTCCGCGAAGACCTCCAGTATGCCGAGGACGACGAATACACCCGCTGGTGTCTTACCGCCGGCTATGAGGTGACTTATGTTCCCGACTCGGTCGCAATGCACAGCCATAATTACACGGTGGCCCAGGCCTATCAACGGGCCCGCGGCGATGCCCGCGCGATGGCCGCGACTTACGAAGGGGACCGCTCGGATTTCAGATGGTGGAAGTCGGTCCTGACCGGGTGGGCGGCTGATGTCTGGCGCGATGTGCGGTGGTTCAGGAGTCAGAACTGCTTGGGGGCACTTCCCGAAGCGGTCCTCGTCAGGCTGGCGCAACGCCGTGGGCGCTATCGCGGATTTCACGAGGGATGGAAAAATTATCAACGAGAAGAAGCAAAATCATGACCGGCTCGGCGAAGACAAAGGAACGACGCTATACGCGTGACGGCAGTGCTGAATTGGAGAGTCATCTGGCAGAGGTGTGTGCCACCATCGGCCGGGAGCTTTCCAGCATCATTCCCAGCGAGGCGCTCGAAGGGGTCGCCTTGGGGGGTGGCTACGGGCGTGGTGAAGGAGGCGTTCTCCGAACCGAGGATGGTGACAAGCCCTACAACGATCTGGAGTGCTTCGTGTTTGTCCGGGGGCCGGTGCCATTGAGCGATCGTCGATACGGCCCGGCGGTCCACGGACTCGGCCACCGGCTCACCGAGGAGATCGGGATCGAGGTTGAGTTCAAGATCCTGTCCCTTCAGCGCCTTCGGTCCAGCGAGGTCACAATGTTCTTTTATGACTTGGTTTGCGGGCACCGTGTGATCGTCGGTCCGGATAATCTCCTCGAGCCCTTCGACAGCCAAAGGGATGCCTCTGCGATCCCACTTCACGAATCCCAGCGCCTCCTGATGAACCGGTGTTCGGGATTGCTCTTTGCCCTTGAGCGGCTCGGGCTTGATGATTTCGATAGGGAAGATGCTGACTTTGTGGGGCGGAATCTCGCCAAGGCGCGACTGGCGCTCGGGGACGTCGTCCTGGCAGTAAGAGGTGAATATCATTGGAGTTGCATCGAGCGACACGCGAGGCTCCGTGAGGTGAAGGGGCCATTTCTTCCCCTCGAGAAAATCCACGCGTTCCACGAGGCCGGGGTTGAATTCAAGTTACACCCCGTCCGGGCCTCCGAGGACCGGGAGACGCTCGCTGAGACGCATGCTGAAATCTCGAAGGTGGCCTGGGCCGTCTGGCAGTGGCTGGCGGAGAAGCGCTTCGGGACAAAGTACGAGAGTCCTAGTAAATTCTCCACGGCCACGCGGTCGAAGTGTCCGGAGACCCGCCGCCTGAAAAATCTCCTGGTGCGAATGCGGGCCTTTGGCCTCTCCGCCGGGCTCCGCGCCGGTCGCTTCCGTTACCCGCGGGAGGCCCTGATCAACACCCTCCCGATTCTTTTGTGGGAGCAGGCGTCTTTCCCCGAATCCAGAGCCTTCATCGGGAAGCAGCTCAGCGAAGACCCCGGCACCTGGTCTGAGGCTCTCGCCGCTTACACGAAACTCTGGGAACAATTCAATTGAGTCATGTTCGAGAATTTGCGCCCCGACCTCTCCAGGAACCTGCAAGACTACGGTCGTGTCGGGTTTCTTCGGAAGCTGGCACTCTGCCTGACCCTTAACAGCATCCACGCCCTGCTCCTGCTTCGCTGTCAGCAGTGGTGTGCGAAGCACCGGCTTCCCACCATAGTGCCGGCCAAGCTCCTCTTCTGGTTTTTCAAGATCGAGATCAGCAAGCAAGCCCACATCGGGCCGGGCTTGCGGCTGCCACACCCGATGGGGATCATCATCGCACCCAACGTGACGGTCGGGGCGGAATGCGATTTCTACGCTGATGTCCGTCTTGTGCTGTCCCACGGCGATCCGCAGGGCCCCCGGCTCGGCGACCATGTCTTTCTCGGCGATGGGGCGAAGGTGCTTGGCAATGTCACGATCGGGGAGTGGTCCGAGATCGGCGCCTCCGCGGTTGTCACCAAGGACATCCCCGCCCATGCCGTCGCGGCTGGCATCCCGGCCCGCGTCCTAAAACAAAAACCTCCAGTTAAACCTGCCTGATCATCGTGAAACTCCTCGTCTTTTATCCCTACATTCCCTGGCCCCTCGACCGGGGCACCTACCAGCGGACCTTTCACCTTCTCAAAGCCCTCGCCCGCGATCATGACGTCGATTTTGTCGCTCTGACCGAGGAGGAAGTAACCCCGGAAAAGCGCGCGGTGTTTGAAGAATTCTGCCGGAAGGTCGAGTTCATTCCCTTCGAACATCCCCCTTGGCAACGCCTTTTTCCGCAACGTTTGCTCAACCCGCTGCCATCCAACGTGGTCCACTGGCAGAGCGCGCGGGTCGCGGAGCAAATCGGTGCCCGCATCCGTCAGGGTGCCTATGACCTGGTCCACATTTGTGACCTCGTGCTGGCACCCTACGCACTTCCGCACCTCGCCCAAACGCCCTTCGTGGTGGATCGGAGCCGGGTCGATTTGCAGTTTCAGTTGATGGAACACCGAACTCTCGATCTGCCGGTTCGCACCAGATTACTGCGCTGGGAGAGTTACGCCAAGCTCTGGCGCTACGAGAAGAAGGTGGCCAGCAAGGCCGCCCTGGAGGTGGTGTGCGGCCCTGATGACGAGAAATTTATCCGACGTCACGTCGACCGGGAGGCCCCGGTCATGGTCGTACCCAATGGCGTGGACCTCGATTACTTCCAGCCCGATTCAGTCCCGGATCCCCGCAGCGCCGAGCCCACGGTCATGTTTTGCGGCGCGATGGATTACAGTCCGAATGTCGATGCCCTCCGCTGGTTTTTCTCCGAGATTCACGAGTCTCTGCTGCGGCACGTTCCGGAAGTCCGTGTCCTAATTGTTGGGAAAAATCCGATCAAGGAAGTGCAAGCCTATGCAGAGCGTCAAGGGGTTTTGGTGACCGGTGGCGTGCCGGATGTCAGGCCCTACTACCGTCGGTCGTGGATCCAGATGGTCCCGCTCCGCATCGGAGGAGGAACCCGCCTCAAGATCGTCGAATCTCTCGCGGTCGGGACTCCGGTGGTCTCAACTACAATTGGGGCGCAAGGGCTCGAACTGCGGCATGGCGAGGACATTTTCCTGGCCGACGATCCGGAGAGTTTCGCATCCGGGATCGCCAGCCTCCTCGAGGATCCGGCACTGCGCGACCGGCTTGAACTCGCGGGCATCGCCGTCGCGAAGGAACGCTTCGGGTGGCCCGCCATCGGTGAGCGCCTGTCCCAGCGATACCACGATCTTATTCACTAAACCCCAACCCTTCACTTTCATTCATGCCCACACATATAGTCATCACCGGAATCACGAGTTTCAGAAACCACGGGGTCGAGGCTCTCGTTGGTAGCACAATCTCGGAGGTGCGAAAGCGTCTCCCTGAAGCAACCTTCACGGTCCTCGACCGGTTCCCGGACTACGATGTCCACCAACTCCGGGGAGACCATGTTACCTTCCGTCAGGATTACACGATCCGGCGGCTTTACGCCGGCAAACTTCGGAGCATCTTATCGCGCTTGGTTCCAGCGACCGATCGCTTGGCTGTTGCGGCTGCCAATGTCATCCGGTCAGCTTCGGCAGTCGTGGCCAGCGGGGGTGATGTCTTTTGCTCCGAATACGGCCACCGCTCGCTCCTTTCCCACCTGCAGCCCTTGGAGATTGCCTGCAAAGCGGGTGTTCCTGTGATCCTGCACGCCCAGTCGATCGGACCTTTCACCAACGAAGAGGATCGGTCCGCCTTCCTGCGGATCGCGCGCCAAGCCGCTGCGATCACGGTTCGTGAAGCGGCTTCCTACAAGTATGTCACCGGGGATTTACAGCTCGGGGAGGACCTTTGCCACCTGGTCGCGGATCCAGCCTTCCTGCTCGGGCAGCCCGATCCGGAGGAAGGGGAGCTTCTCTTCCGGCACCACCGGGCCCGGGAGGACCGGCCGACGGTCGCGCTCTCGAGCAGCGAGGCCATTTGTCATTGGAAAAACTCCGACGGGACCGGCCACCTCGACACGTGGCTTGAGATCGTGAGCTGGCTCCGAAACGACCTCAAGGTGAACGTGATTCTCATTCCCCATGTGCAGGAGATCTCACCACTCAATGATGACCGTGTTCTTGCGACCGAGATCCAGCGGCGTCTTGGTTACGATGATGGCGTTCGCCTTGCCGGCGGCAACTTCAGTGCAGAGGAGTTCAAGGCCATCATTTCGCGGTGCGATTTTCTGGTCGCGGAGCGGATGCACGCCGCGATTGCTGGTCTTTCGACCGGGGTCCCAACCATGGTGGTGGGATACTCGATCAAGGCGAAGGGAATTCTAAGCGACCTTCTCGGGCCGGAGCTCACCGAGTCGTGCGCTCTCATCCCGCTCGAGGATTTCCTTAAACCAGGAGCAGGTGCGGCTCGTGCAAAAGAGGCTTGGGCGAATCGGGACACTCTTTCGGCACGTCTTCGTGAAAGCCTTCCCGCAGCCAGAGAGCGTGCCACTGAAGCCTTCAATATTCTGCAAAGGGCGATGAATACGAAGCAGGATTGAGTCTCTCATCCCGCATCTCAATTCATATGGGAAGGAGTGTTGATGGGGCGGGTAATACCAACTCTGATTCGGTCAAACCTACCTCGCGAGTGCCAGGTTTTTTGGCGTTTGCAGAGAGGAATTCGGCATTGGGAAGATGGGATTACTCTGATGGCGTAGAGCGGAGCCAGGAGAGAAGATCGGCCATCGCCTGAACATCGAGGGCACTTTCGAATCCGGCGGGCATGAGGAAGAGATCGGTGGGGCCAAGTGATTTGATGTTGTCCCGGAGGATGGGGTGGTCGACGCCTCCGGGGAGGCGGAAGGTCAAACTGTTCGCGGTTTCGGCGGCGATGATTCCGACGAAGGTTTCGCCCTGGTGGGTGGTAACGGTCCGGGTGGCGTAGCGGGCTTCGATGGCAGCGGCGGGATCGAGGATGGCACCGAGGAGCCAGTCGGTGGGCTTTCCGCGCACCATTTCTAGATCGGGGCCGACTTCTTTTCCTTCTCCTTTGAGGCGGTGGCAGATCGCGCAGTTGGTTTGGAAATGGAGGTGTCCTCTTGTTGGATTACCTTTGGTTTTTGCCACGTCGGCATACCGGGCCATGACCCGCGCTCGGTCGGCATTGCTGGGTTCTATGTCGAGTTCGAGAACGGCAATTTTTGGTTTTTCGGAAGTGTGCAACGAGGCGAAGAGTTCGCTTTCAGGGGACAGGGAAGACATGATGGCGGCGCGGATCCAATCGTCGTCGGCATCGCGGGCGGCGATTCTTGAAAGGAAGGGTTTGGATTTTTTGGCGGGCCATTCGCCGAGGGTGAAGGCGGCCTGCATCCGAACGCGCGCTTCGGCTTCATCGGCAAGAGAAGAAACGGCGGCGAAGAGGGCTTCGGTTTCGACTTTGGCGAAAGGCTCGGACTGACGGAGGGCTTCGATGCGGATGCCGGGGTGTGGGTCTGTGAGGGCGGACAACAACGAGGCGGTGCTCAACTTCCCAAGCATGCCCAAAGTAGCGAGGGCCTGGATGCGGACCTGGGGGCGGTGACGGAGAGCCAACAAGGTTTCCAGTTGGGATAGGGTTTCCCCATCGGGGCCGTTCTCCAGCAGGAGGCGCTGGGCGGTATCGCGCTGCCAACCATTCGAACTGTTGATCGATTCAACAAGCTGGCGGGATGTTGATTTGGAGAGATCGGGGATGGGACGACGGGACTTTCCTTTCGGACTGATGCGGTAAATGCGACCTTTGTCCTGACCGGCGCGGAGATCGAGACGGGCCCGGGTTTCTGGAGAAATCCACTCGGGGTGCTCAATGACGAAGCGGTAAAAATCGGCGACGTAGAGGGCACCATCGGGACCGGTGCGCGTGGTGGTGGGTCGGAACCATGGGTCCGTCGAAGCGAGGAATTCGCTGGCATGTTCACCTTCGGCGCGGTGGCTTTTGAAGCCGGATCCGGCGGGCTCCAATACTTCGAGGTGGACGCAGTTGTGAACGGGTTCGGAAATGAAAATGCTCGTGGCAAATTGAATGCCGAAGAGGTCGTCGCGATAAGGGGACGGGCTGCAGGCGCTGGTGACGTGATTGAGCGACCACGGTTGGTTGGGACGTTGCGCGGGACTACTCGCAGGAAAGACCCGGGTGGGGTTCTCGTAGTTGGCGAGGACGCGTTTTGGGCTTTTGACGGCGAGTTTTGGATTTCGGCGGAGGTAGCGTTCGGGGAGTCCGATATGCCAGAGCCAGGTTGGATTGTTGTTGCCAAACCAGTTTCCAAAATCGTCGCGGCGGCGGCCGAACTGGGACTGGGAAGAGACGGTTTCGATCTCCCCGGTGTCCGGACGAAAGCGGACATCGCGGCCGGAGATGTTGATGGTTGTTCCTGTCTTTTGCGACTCAACGATACCGCCGCTATCACCGTTGGCGGCGTGGATCCAGCCGTCGAGCCCCCATTCGAATCCGTTGACGCGGTGCTGTTGGTTTCCGGGCAAAAAGCCACTGAACAACACTTCTCTTCTATCGGCTTTACCGTCACCGTTCGTGTCTTCGGCGTAGAGAATTTCGGGGGCGGCGGATATGATGACGCCGTTTCGCCAAGGAAAGACGCCGGTGGGGCAGGGGATGTTTTTAAGGAAGACGGTGGCGGTTTCGTAGCGGCCGTCGGCATCGCGATCTTCCAACACTTTTACCACGCCGCCGGGCTTGCCCCTGCCATCGAGGCCGGAGGGGTAATCTCGCATTTCGACGACCCAGAGGCGGCCGTCGGCTCCCCATGCGAAGGAGGCGGGATCGACGATTTCAGGTTCGGCGGCGGCGATTTCGATCTGGAAGCCGTCGGGAAGTTGAAAGGTCTTGAGGGCTTCTTCGGGAGATTTTGGCGAAGGGATGTCGAAGGCGAGGAGACGATCAAGGGGGATGGGGATTTCTTTTTTACCGGGTTTGGTGACGAAAAGAACACGGTCTTTGATCTGAAGCCTGGCACCGAGGAAAAGTGGCGGTTCATTGGCAGCGCCGGTTCTTTTGCCGGAGCGGACGAGCTGCGACCAGCCCTTCGTCCAGCCAAGCTGCGGCTTCACCTGCGTGGACCAGAGGGCGATGTGGAAATGGGTCTTATCGGAGAAGATGAGATCTTCGAAGCCGTCGCCATTGAGATCGATGAATTTCAATGAGGCGGTTGCCGTGACTTCGGATGGGAGTTGGAAGTCGGCGTCTTGCCATGTTTTTGATTTGGATTCGAACGATTCGATGAGGATTTTTCCCTCACGCGTGACGATGCGCTCGTCGGAGCCGTCGTGATCGAAGTCACGGGCGGTGGCCGATAGGGAAAACAACGCGAAGAAGTAGAGCTGTCTCACTTTGGCCGGGAGAGTTTTTTGATGATGTTCTTGGTGATGCGTTCGACGACGGGGTCGCCTCCGCGGAGGCCGTGTGCCCAATCGGTGGTCCCGGTGGTGACGACGGTGCCACCCCTTTCGTAGATTCCGAGGACGGCGTTTCCTTCGCGACCCTTCTCCCATTTTTCATACCATTCGGAATCGTCCGGGTGCCAGCGAGCGGGGGCGGTGGCGAGGATTTTAAAGTTCTTCGGGGTGCCATCGCGGTGGGTGGGGAAAGGGAGTTTGTCCCGCCATTCGATCTCGCAGCCATCGCATTCGTAACCGACGACGGTGTCTTTGCCGCCGATGGCGTCGCCGCGTTTGAGATCAGTGCCTTCGAAGACCCAGTGATCGGGGTGGTGGGCGGTGAAGGCACCGCTTCCATCCATGAGTTGGCCGTGGCTCTTGTGGTAACCTCCCCAGAGGAAGCCGACTCCGGTGAGGGTGTTTTCGGGGCGGCCGATGAGGTGGTGACTCCAGAGGGAGGAGAGGAGGGCATGGCCTTTTTCGGCCTCGAAGACGGGATCGGATTGGTAGCTCTGTTTCCAGCAGGTGAGGGCGTTTCCGTCGTCTTCGCTGCGAACCTGCCAGCAACAGGTGTTGCCGCTGAAGAAGGCGACATTTCCGCCATCGCCGATGAAGGATTCAAGGTGGTCGCGCATGGGGGCGGACCAGTATTCGTCGTGGCCGACACTGATGACAAGGCGGCGCTTTTTGAGAATGTCAGGGTGAAATTCGAGATCACTATTTGCGGCGAAGGCGAGTGGGATTCCCTGCTTCTCGGCCCAGGCGACGAAATGGTGTTCCCAGTTTCCGAACAGGCTTCGTGGCGGCCGGTGGAAAGAGACGCGGTGGCCCTGGACTTTGTCCCGGCCGTTATAAGCGTAAAGGCTGAAGCCCCCCCAGTTGTTATAGGCATTGTAGGTGTTGGTGGAGAGTTCAAGGAGGATGGCTGCTGGCTCGGCGGTGTCGGGAGATTCGCGGAGGACGAAGTAGCAGGAAGAGTCCTTGGCCTCAGGTGCGCTGAGGGTGACGTGATAGTATCCGGATTTCCAATCTGCGGGAATGGGGACGCTGATGGCAGAGGGCCAGTTGCAGCCATGCGAAGAGGCATTTTCGGGAGTCGGATGGGCGGCGCCGGCGATGTTTTCCATTTTCCAAACGGAGACCCGCTCCGCGCCGAGACGGGTGAATTCGGCGGAGAATTTTGGGGCGGTGCTGGAGACATGAAGGGTGACGCTTTCGCCGGGGGCGTAGCTGACACGGCCTGCATAGCCCTCGACAGATGCCGCGCAGAGAGAAATTGGCAAAAGGAGAACGGTGAGGAGGATGGATCGTTTCATGGTGCTCTCATCGAAGCGTGATGAGTTGTTAGGAGATTTCTTTTCGACCCCAGGGGCTCCCTGATTCGGTTGGGGAGAGGATGCGGCGCAAACTTCGATTAGCCCAGTGTGCTCGGGAATCGTGGGCTTCTTCAAGACTGAAGTTGGCCTGGGCTCGCAAAACGGTCTCAACCCAAACGACAATGGTGTTCCGGGCAACCCGGACACGGATGGTCTGGATAATACCGGCGAGTTGAGCTGCGGGTAGTGACCCTCGGGATTCCGACCGCGACACGAGCACCATCTAGAAACTCATCGCCGATCTCCCGCTTTCCGGACCGAGAGTTTTCTTTTGTGTTCGGCTGGAATAAGCCGTCCACAGAGCTTCCAATTCTCATCGAAATTTCTGTGATACGGAGGTCCTTATAAGGTTCACAAACCCTCGCTCTCACCAAATTGACTGATTTTAAGATTCCCTCGGGCCCTTCATTTACATAATTCTCCAAAGTCTTATGAAAAAAATTGTCACTCTCGTTCTGGCAAGCTTCTCAGCTGTCTCTTATACACATCTGACGCTGCCGACGATCTACTCTGTGTAGATC
>CAJXVQ010000058.1 GCA_913060685.1 uncultured Verrucomicrobiales bacterium | reverse complement strand
GAGATCAGCCTCGGTCTCGTGGGCTCGGAGATGTGTATAAGAGACAGTCTACATTCCCAATAGCGACTTCGAAGGCGTCGATTCCTTCACCTATCGCGCGAGTGACTCGCTGCAACAGTCCAATCTCGCCACGGTCATTCTCCCCGTCGCAACGGTGAACGATCCCCCTCGAACGAAAGATGATCGTTATGAAATCATCATCGGACAACGACTTGAAATCAATGCCACTGAGGGAGTTCTTGGCAACGATATCGACATCGAAAACGAATCCCTCTCGGCATCTCTCGTCAGCGATGTTTCATCGGGGCTTCTAAATCTCTCGCCTGACGGCTCATTCACTTACCAGCCAAATCCCGATTTCACCGGAACTGATTCATTCTTTTACCGGGCCGGTGATGGAGCACTTAACTCCGGAGAGACTGAAGTTGAGATCGAAGTTTCCCCCGCTTCAAAGAACATCGTGATGAATGAAATTATGTTCAATCCTGCCGAGGGTAATGACCTCGCAGAATACATTGAACTCACCAACATCGGCACCTCTCCAATTTCACTGAACGCCTGGCAATTTGAAAGCGGTGTCAATTTCACCTTTCCTGACATCTCTCTGCCACCCGGCGAGTTTCTCGTCGTTTGTGCCGATGTCACCACCTTTCAAGAGCGCTACGGTCTCCTCGCAAACGTCATCGGCAACTGGACCGGAAAGCTGAGCAACAGCGGCGAACGGATTCGCCTTGTTGATGAAAGCGGAGTCGAAATCGATGAAGTCCAATATTATGACCAAGGAGACTGGGCCATTCGCGAACGGGTCACAGAAGGTAATGAACCCGGCTGGTCATGGACCTCAGCCGCCGATGGTGGCGGCAGCTCGCTCGAACTGATTAACCCGGCCCTCAGCAACAAACAGGGACAGAACTGGGCTTCTAGTCTAAATACCACGCCAACTCCCGGCGCGGCGAACTCCACGACCTCCGATAACACGGCTCCCCTGATTACCGATGTCGAACACTTCCCGGCAGTCCCAACTTCATCTGAAGCCATTGGCATTGTCGCAAAACTAAGAGACGAAACAGGCGAGACTATCGGAGGAATACTTCACTACCGGATCTCAGCACAGAACCCCGGAGCCTTCCAAACCACCCCCATGTTGGACGACGGATACAATTGTGATTCGGAAGCAGGCGATGGCATCTACGGAGCGATGCTCCCTCCCCAAACCAACGGAACCGTCATTGAATTCTACATTGAATCATCCGACAGCACCAACACGCGCACCTGGCCTGCACCTGCAAATAACGGTCAGAATGCCAATGCCCTTCTTCAAGTCGACGACGAAGCCAACACCTTCGACCACGCATTCTATCGCGTCATCATGCCGGTGTCCGAGCTCAGTCAGTGGCGTGGTATTCGCCGGCAGAGTAATGCCATGATGAATGCCACCGTGATTCTCGACGATGGAGCCGGGCCAAAAATCCGTTACCTCGCCGGCATGCGCGTCCGGGGAGCAGGCAGCAGGAATCACACCCCCGTCCCAATGCGAATCTCGATCCCACGAGACAATGAATGGAACGACATGACCCGCATGAATCTCAACACGAAGTTCACTTACCTTCAGTTCTTGGGCATGAAACTCTTCCAGGCTTCCGACATGCGGGCTCCCGATACCTATCGTGTTCAGGTTCGCATCAATGGTGGAAACATCGCACGCGGAGATGGCTTTGATTATGGCTCCATGGTCCATGTGCAACCCTTGGCCGGCGAGTTTGTCGACGATAAATTTGAAACCGATAAAGACGGTAACCTCTACAAAAAAGTCCGTCCCGACCGGGAATTCCGATGGCGTGATGGTAACATCGGAGACTACGAATCCGATGGCTGGAGCAAGAAGACCAATGGTAGCGAGAACGATTGGAGTGATCTCGATGAAATGCTCCGCGTGGTCAACAATACTGCCGACGATCCCGACTACCTTGACCAAATTGAGAGCGTCATCGACATCGAACAGTGGATGAGATGGTTCGCCGCCATGACCATCCTGGCCAATGGCGAAACCAATGTCAGTAATGGAGCTGACGATGATTACTCAATGTATCGTGGTGCCACCGACCCACGCTTCGTTTTCATTCCCCACGACCTCGACACCATCCTTGGAATTGGAGACGGCAGCCGAATTGAAAACCCCCGGCACACCCTCTTTGACATGATCGAGAGCCGGGACATTCTTGATCCGTTCATCCCATTTTTCACCCATCCGCTTATCGTCGAACGCTACTACACCGCGCTTCGGGAACTGCTTCAGACCAGCTTCTCCAAGCAAGAATTCGATGAACTTCTCGATAGCAACCTCACCGATTGGGTTCCTCAGAATCAGATCGAAGGCATGCGCAATTTCATGGATGCACGGCGTATCTTCATTGAGAGTGAAATCACCCCGATTATCGGGCCACCTTCCGCATTCCCCGGGGCGACCAGCGACACAACCGTATCCTCTCCTCATGGTGATCTCTACCTCAGCGAGATCCTCGCCATCAATGACACCAGCCTCGAAATTGATGGCACCTATCCTGATGCCATTGAGCTACACAATGCCAGCTCTGTTCCCCTCAATCTGGAAGGGATGACCCTCTCCGATGACCTTCAGATTCCAGACCGCTTCACTTTCCCAGCCGGAACTTTCATTCCCGCAAACGGAGACCTCATCATCTATGGGGGATTCCCCCAAGCCACTCCCGGGCTCTATGCCGGATTCAATCTCAGCGCAGAGGGAGAAACCCTTTCACTCTACGACTCTGCCTCAAATGGGGGAACTCTCCTTGATTCGATCACTTTCGGTCTTCAAATCTCCGACCATTCGATCTCGCGGATCAATGGAGCCTGGCAGCTTTCCCGGCCAACTCTTGGGAACATCAATCAAGCCGCTTCCCTGGATGGCCCGAGCCAACTTCGCATCAACGAGTGGCTCTCCCAGGACGTTAATGTTTTTGAAGATGAATTCATCGAACTCTTCAACCCATCGGAACTCCCGATCTCACTTGGCTCTCTCGCGATCAGCGACGAACCCGTCAACTACCCGCAAAAACACTCACTCACGCAGCTCAGCTTCATTGCACCGCGGGGATTCGCTCTTCTCACCCCGAGCGGGAATTCCGCTGATCCGTCCGCAGCGAATGAACTGCCTTTCCGCCTATCGTCGGCGAATGAATGGATCTCTCTTCGCGGCACAAATGACGTCGTCATCGATCAAGTTCACTTCGTTAATCAACGGGCCGACTTTTCACGCGGTCGTAGCCCTGATGGCGGGAATTCCTATCAGGAATACGTTGTTCCCACTCCCGGCTACACCAACAATTCCCCCCTCGAGAACGAGACCCTTCTGATCCAGTACCTGCGGATCAGCGAAATCATGTATGATCCACTCGGAGGTTCGGAATTCGAGTTTATCGAGCTACAAAATATCGGGTCCCGGCCGCTCAATCTCTCCGGTGTTCGCTTCACCGAGGGCCTTCGATTTACTTTCCCCGACCTAATCCTGCCAGCGGGAGAATTCATTTTGCTCGTTCAGGACCGCACCGCCTTTGAGAGTCGCTACGGAGGCGGTCTTCCCATCGCAGGAGAATACGATGGCAAACTCGATAATGGCGGTGAACGACTCCGGCTTGAAATTCCAAACATCAACGCAGGAATCCATGATTTTGAATACGATGACTGGTTCCCCGCAGCCGACGGATTGGGCTTCTCTCTCGATTTCAATGACACCTCCCTGTCCGTCGCATCGTGGAACGAGAAGCCAAATTGGTCTTCTAGTCTCGCGATCAACGGAACTCCCGGTAATGCGGGACTGTTTTCCATCCGCACTCCAACTCAGGCGACACTCACTCTCCCCGACCAACTGAGTTTAACCCCATTTGTTTCTTTCGGCTCGATTAGCCCGGCCTCCGTCACCTTCCAGTGGGAGTCTATTGATGGTCCCGCTCCGGTCTTTTTCTCGGAACCGGGCCGCCCGGATACTGATGCCGACTTCACCAAACCCGGTCTCTACACCTTGCGTCTCACTGCCAGTGCATTCGATCTCGCTCAAACACAAGAGGTCGTCGTTTCCGTCTATGATTCGTATTCCGCCTGGATCCTCCGGACTTTTGGATCAGAGATTCCCGGACTTACCGGTGAAAATGACGATGCTGATTCCGATGGCATCAGTAATCTTTTCGAGTTCGCCCTCGGGCTAAACCCAGTCGTTTCAGACTCCTCGAACTTCCCACTCCCTGTTTACGACCCGACTGAAAAATCACTCTCGGTCACTTGGACTCAAAATCTCCTCGATCCCACCAAATTTGCGGTGGTTCCGGAAGTGTCCACCGACCTCAAGACCTGGTTCAGCGGAGCATCTTACCTGGAACGCCAAGTCATCTCCAGCAACTCCAGTTCCATCACCTACCGTGCAACGGCCCTCGTAAACGCCGGAGAGACCAAGACTCACTTCATCCGCTTACGGGTGATCAGCAATGAAGGCGGAGCCATTCCAACCTCTCCCCAAATAATCGAGATTAAAAACGTCCCTGCGCAACCTGAAATCACTTTCGTGAGCCAGTTCGGCCAAAGCTACCAACTTGAGTTCACCGATGACCCACGGAACTCCTGGATTCCTATCGGCGATTCCATAATCGCAACCTCAACCCGAACCACTCTCCTCGATACCACTCAGCAGTCCCCAGGCTTCCGCCTCTACCGGATTCGACTGCGGCCTTCCAACTAGGTTTCGAAGCGTCCGATGAATTTTGGCAGTTTTTCGGAAGCTCAAGCAGTCTTCGATCCCGGGATCCCGAAAAACGTCTTCCCCGACCTTGCTTCGGAGTCCTTCGGCGCATGGACCGACCCGCGACTCGCCCCGTCGGCTGCTCAGTTGAAGCCCATTAACCGCTTAGTCCTCCCGTCCCTGGATGAACTGGCGCTTTTGGCTGGATGAATTGGACCGCGCCGCCAAGCTCCACCTGGAGTTCAGGTCGACGAACGTGTCGAGGGGGTGAAGAAACTTCTTCTCACCGAGGCTGATTATGATTGAAGTGTATCCTGAAGTGCCGCCATCTCTTCGCCGAGTCCGAGCGCGGCATGGCCATTCGAATTGATACCATGTTGATCACCGGTAAGCGCCCCACCAAGCGACAAATGGAAATGATCCGGTTTTATCTGCTGGGCGATCCCGGGCTGGATGACCTCATGGCCGTGCTGGACTGAACGCTATTGCCTCCCCCCCTACCGCGTCATGCGAACCCGAAGAAAACGTTGCTCGTCTGAAGACACTGGCTCGGCAAGGCGTTCCGTCACCCTTCTGGTTTGCTCCCCTTCATTCGTCTCTTCCGAAACAAGTTCAAGATCGGTCACTTCCGTCCAGGTCTCAAGATCGAGTGAAGTTTGAATCTCAAAGGTCACATCAGTGGCATTCAAATTCTGCTGGTAAGTGATCGAAAGGTAGCCCTTCGAATCAAATGAGACGAGTCCGCCCATCGTTTCAGGAAGCTCGTTTGCAATGGCAGGATCGGTTCCCATGGCGTATTCGGCAAAGGCCGTGATTCCATCGAGATCATCGTCGCTTTCATCATCAGTGATTCCGTTCGCCAGTTTCCAATCATCGTATTCTGTTCGCAATGGCGAGTCCGGCCCACCCGGATTTCCACCAATCACAGCATGTGCAGACCAATCACCTCCCATGGTAGGATCCGGTCCAGCTAAGAACATGGAATAACCGGAACCATCCGTCTGAACAGGCCATGGCTCTTGATCATTATAGGTAAAGTCCAGCAAGACGACGCTTCCACTCGTCAGAAGTTGGATCTGCTCGCCATCGTTACTCAGACGACCCGAGTATTCCCCCGCGATCGAGCCTTCACCAAGCACACCATATCGAGCATTGAATGCGTCGAGATCCTTCACCAGAACAACACGACCATCACTTTCAATGATGGTATTTTCAGCAAAGTGAAACTCGATCCCATCATTGAAGTAAACGCCGGTCAGATCGATCGGTTGGTTCGAGATATTCAGGAGCTCGATAAATTCGTAATCATTTCGATCAGATGAAACCGCGATTTCCTCGGGAGTGGTTGGATTGGCGGGCCGATAGTGGATTTCCGAAACAACAAGATTCGTAGCGTCTGCAGGCACCGTATTGAGGGAAAAGAAAGTGGAAGTCAGCGCGCTCCATTCGCTGCTACCACTATTGAAACTGCGCGCTTGGAAAACGGTCGGGCCGCTCACCCCCACAGGCTCGGTGACATTGTTTCCATTGCTAAGATCGACCAGGCCGCCCAGACTCATGTCAAAACGAAAGTCCGAGCTTCCCGCGGATTGGTTATGAACCTCAACTGCAATGGTATTCACGCCATCGATAAAGCGTGACGATGGGACCGGAAATTCAAAATAGGTACTTTCACTGGGAGTCGGCGAGGTTGCAAATGTCATATAGTCTGCATTGGCTGGCAAATTGGCAGTCCGGGCAACCTCCACTCCGTTCACGTAAACGGCAGCCCCGTCGTCATATCGGATTCGTAGAACGAAGGACGTAAAATCAGAGGGCTCGGAAATCGTCACCTCCTTGCGAAAATAGCTTGTGGCATTTTTTTGAGTCCCCCCTCTATCAGGATCCGTATCAATAAAGTTGATAGTGGTAGCGAGCCCATTCTCCCCGTATCCAAGTTCGGCAGGTCCGCTTTTCCAGGCGGTGTCATCATAGTCTTCAGCTCTCCATGCCGTTCCTTGATCACTTCCGTCATCGAGATATTTCCAGACAGCTCCGGCGTCAACAAATTCCTCAGGCTCACGAACACCATTCGAGAAGACCGCCGAAATGGCGCTTGGGCTGATCGCGCCACCAGAAAGACGTGGATCGGAACCATCAAGAGTGTAGTAGATGGCAGTCGCATTGGTCGACATTGTCACGCCGCCATTCGGGGGAAGTGAACCACCGTGCTGTGAGAAAACGGGAGCGATGAGGTCCGGATACATGCCCGCCTGCCGGAGTCTCTGGATCATGCTGGTTGTGCGCTGTGGCAAGCCGGTATTGAGCCAGCGGTTCACGTAGGCTTCCCAAGAAGCGACTGTCTGATAACCCCACCTCCGCGCCTCGGCCTCGAAACCAGGTTTCATCTCCTCATAGCGCTTGCGCAAACGTTCGACGCTCTCTTCCCCAGTCAGGGCACCGTCGTTGAAAAAATGTTTGTGGATCCGGTCCGCCAGTAGGATCTCGTAGTCGGGGTTGCCATCATTGCGCAGTCTGGTCATGGCGCTGAGCGGCCCGTTATGGGTGACCGCGTGGTCATGGTTCCAGCTTCCATTCGGCATGAAGCCGTCGGGATCCCTGACCATGAACTTGAAGGGCACCCCGCGGGATTGCGAACCGAAGGCGCGGAACTCGCTCTCGCATTCGCCGCTCGTCCACAGCAACATGAAATCGATTAGGTTCGTGATATCGAGGTGATCGGCCGCGTTGACGAACGGGGCAGGCCCGTTTATCAGGTTCCGCGTTTCAGTCCAAAAGGCTGCCGTGCCATCGTAGGCAGTGCCTCCCATAAACTCCATTCCGGAGTTGTTGGCGCTGATCGCGTCATAGTCTTCCTTTGAGCCTCCGAAGTAGCTGGATGCCATCTCGGCGTTCCAGCGTTCACGCAAGTGATACTGCCCCCAGTATTGACCGTTGAGATAGACATGCACGAAACGTCCGTGCGGCGCAATTTGGCCCATATCCAGCATCGAGTCATCGGCAAAGCGGGGGCCCATGTAGGCACCGCGATTCGTCATGTCGTGCGAGCCGCTGCGCAGGTTGATGGCATCGAACTCTTCTGCGGGTTGGAAATTTTTATATTCGTGGCCGTCGAAGATGGGATGACGCAGCTTGCCCGTTCCGTATTCCTTGCGGAAGTAGAGGCGGAAACTCTTCTTATCGAAGTTGGTGAAGCGCCCGCCGAAATTGGTCATCCCGGCGTCTTCCTGAAAGCCGGGCGAGGCATCGGGGTAGATCATCTCGATGGAGGATTTATATTCGTTGTAGTCGTTGCCCGCGTTCTCGTTTAAGAATGCAGTATTCTCGGTGACCAACGAGATCGTTGGCACAGCCTTGAGCCCATCGACCAAGTCCGGATAGACATCCGTAGCAAAAATATAGGTGTGCGTATCAACGCCGGTCGAGCGGAAACCGGGCTTGTATCCGATCGCCCGCAGCACCGACGTCTCACTAATCCTAATTGGCCCGGTGTAAAGTGTCCCCGCAGTCTCGCTGGGGGGCGTCCCGTCCGTGGTGTAGCGGATCTCCGCGTCGGGCACGTTGGTCGTGATGGCGACGTTGATGGGCGCGTCATAGAAGCCGCGGTCGATACTGAACTTGGTGTCTTCGACAATGCCATTCACCCGCTCGCCGTTCTCCGCGTTCGGGGTCGGATCGACGAAGTGGCCTTCAACGAGGTTGGTGGTGTCTTTGAAGATGCCCACAAATTCAGGAACGAAGAGGACGTCCGAACTCCCGGGGCTGGAGTTGAGACCCTGGATTGATAAGACATTGGTGCCTGCCACCAGTCCCCCTTCGTTTACGGCGTAATCGAAGAAGGTAATCGCGTCGTTCTCGTTGCTCCTGCTGCTTGTGGCTTCGGAGTCCCACTCCGGATTCGCTGGCGCAGATTCTTTGTGAAATTCCGTGCCGTTCAGGTGGGCGACGAACCCATCCTCCCATTTCAGGCGCAAGTTCAGCTTGCTAATGCCCGTTGGGTCGGCGACCTCAAACGGGATTCGGATGTAGACCGTGGCGTTTTTGGAGAGCATTTCGGAGCGGACGTTGCCACCAGCGCCAAGTAGGGGTTCATAATCACCCCCGAGGCCGTCATAGCCGATTCCCGTGGCGCCAGCGTTCCATGCCGAATCATCAAAGTCTGTTCCCGTCCAATTGGCCACAGGCCCGGTGGGCACGTGCCACTTCGCCGCTGCCCCGGCGGAGAAAAAGGTGACCGGAGTCTCGCCCTCAATGCCAACTCCGTAGGCAATGTCTTTGAATTGCTCCGGGTAGTCCTTGAACTCGCTGGCGATGGTGACGCCGTCGGGCTTTACCAGCGCCAGGTATCCGCCAGCCTCTTGTTGTAGGCCGAAGTTTGTGTGAGGTTCGCCCGCAGCGTCCGCCCGGTCTTTGCCGGAAGCGAAAACGACCAAATACCCGCCGCTCGTCATTTCGATTGCAGGAAGCGCCCATTTTTTGAGATTGAGCGGATCGTCCGTCAAGTACCAGCCGCCGAGATCTCCGGCAACCCCCGAGGTGTTCCAGATTTCAATCCAATCCTCACGGTCACCATCTTCATCCCTGATGCCGTCTCCATTGTCGGCGACGAATTCGTTGATTATGGCGTCAGTTAGGGTGCCCGCGTGAGAGGCTGGTGTGGCGAACAAAACGATCACCAGGAAGGTGACGGTGAGGGCAAAGGAAAAAACAGAGGTTAAGGCAGTCATATGATGAAATTGAAACAGTCGAGAGGTAAATCTAACCAATAACCTACCTGTTCCAGAGCACGAATCAATGAAGGAGTGTCCGGAAACTGGGATTGAGGCCATCGTTGCAAATTTACGTGGACAATTAATTGGGCCGACGGCACCGTGTTTCAAATTGGATATGAGTAGGCAGCGGTTCAAGTTGAAATCCCTCCAAACCAGCGTTGTGGCTCTGCTTCCGCTGATTGTTTGCCGCACAGCCGCTTCGCAGGATGAATCTTTCGTCAATGTCACCAGTGATGCCGGTGTCAGCTACCGGCAATGGGAGCCGCCTTCCGGGTGGATCAAACATGTGCCCCAGGTGATGACAGGTGGAGCGGCCGTAGCAGATTACGATAACGACGGTTGGTGCGACCTGCTCATCACCCGCTACCGTGACACCGATCTTCTTCTCCGAAATCGGGGTGACGGGACTTTCGAAAATGTCAGCGAACTTGCGGGCATCGACGTGGTTGCGCCGAGCAATGGCGCCGGATGGGGGGATATTGATAACGATGGAGATTCCGACCTTTATATTAGCGTTGCCGACGAGGCGGCAGGTCCTTTGCGCAACTTGCTCTATATCAATCGGGGAGATGGAACGTTTTCCGAGGAATCCCGGCTTTGGGGGGCCGATCTTGAGGTGCCGCACTGGCACTCCGGGTTTAGTATTTGCTTTGGTGACTATAATCGTGACGGTTGGCTTGATCTGCACACCTGCCAGTGGGCGGTGACAGGCCCGGGAAACCGCTCGGTATTACTCAGAAACAACGGAGAGTCCGGAGGGTTTTTTGAAGTCACTGCCGACGCGGGTGTGGAGATGTGGGATGATCCGGAGGTGAGTGGAGATCCCGAGTTCACGACTCAGGCATTTACGTCCAGGCTCACCGATCTAGACCTCGACGGTTGGCCGGATCTGGTGGTGGCCGGTGATTATGGGACCAGTCGGCTCTTCTGGAACAAGCGCGACGGAACTTTTGCCGATGGCACCGCGCAGGCCCGGATCGGAGGGGAGGAAAATGGAATGGGATTGGCGGTGGGCGACTACGATGGTGATGGCCTGCCGGATTTATTCTTCACCTCCATCTACGATTCCCGACGGCCGGAGATTCCGATTTCCGGATGGGGTGTGACCGGCAACCGGCTTTATCGAAATCTCGGTGATCGCGTTTTTGAAGACACCACTGATACCGCCAATGTCCGGGATGGAGGTTGGGGCTGGGGCTCGGTCTTTTTTGATTATGACAATGATGGCGATCTTGATCTCGCGATGACGAATGGTTTCGAGAGTGATCGCCTGGAAAACGAAACGCCCTTCCATACCGACCCTACGAAATTGTGGCGAAACGACGGCGGGACCTTCACTGATGTCTCAACTTCCGTGGGAATTACGGACACGGGGCTGGGAAAAGGGCTTCTGGTTTTTGACTATGACAGGGATGGGGATCTTGACCTTTTCATCGTCAACAATCTCGGGTTCCCCATTCTCTATCGCAACGATCTGGCCAACGGCAACCACTGGCTGCGGGTTGAGCCACGCGGTCGATACTCAAACCGCGATGGAATTGGCGCGGTGGTGACCATTGTGCCGGATGGCGATGCCCCCATGCAGCATCGCGAAATCAGTGGCGGCAGTCACTACCTGACACAGAGCGAGAAAGTTGCCCATTTCGGTCTTGGCGCGTCCTCCGCTCCCATTCCACTCGTGAAAGTGCGTTGGCCCAGCGGTATCGAACAAGAATTTACGAATGTCTCCGTTGACCAGGTTCTTGAGGTGATCGAGCCAGAGACCCCTTATGAAGCGTGGCTTAACGGACACTTTTCAGAAGAGGAACGCGCGGAAGAGATCATCACGGGGCCGTTGGCAGATCCTGATTCCGATGGGATGAACAACATCATGGAATTCGGGGTCGGTGGAGATCCGCAGAGAGCCGATCGCAATCCGCCGATCGAGGCGATTCATGGGGCGACTCACAACGAAAAGCTCATAAAATTTCGCCGCCGGAACCTGCCGCGAGGTATCAGCGTCGTTCTCGAAAAATCCACCGGCCTGCAGGTTTGGCAGGCATGTGATTCCAGCGACCTGGAAATATTGAACGTTAAAAATGAGGATGAATGGGGTGTTGAAACTGTCACCGCCCGGTTGTTTGGAGAATCCACCTATGTGCGCCTGCGGGTGGTTCTCGAAAACTGACCTCTCATTCCCGAGATATCACCTCGATGAGATTCAGTCGCCGCATTTCGATTTCCACCAATTCAGCAATCTCCAATCGCTCCAAATAAGTCCGGGTATAGTCAGAGAGGCCTAAAAAGCGGAAAGAGCGTTGCCCCACCGCCAGCCTGCCATCGTATCCCTCGGAAAAATAACTCCGCGTCAAAGCCAGCCCGCCATCATCGCGATCCAAAGTCCCGCGAATCAGAGTGTCCCGATTATTATCTTCATCTCGCCAGCCGTTTGCGGATCGATTGGGAGAGAGCTGGGAGTCGCCATGCTTCAGAAATCCATAGAGCGACTCTAAACATTCCAACCTCAATGGCAGATCTCTGGAATACATCCCTATATTGTAGGTCCATTCACTCTCTTTTGCGCCCTCCGGATAAGCTCCAAGTTCCAACACCAGCTTCTCGATCACTTCATAAGAAAACGACGGGGTGGTGTGATATTCCTCCTGCACAATTTCACAAATCACGACTTCGAAGTTACCTTTGGGACACACTTCTAGATTCTCTCGAATCCACTTTAAAAAAGAACGGGCATCGGCTTGATACCAGCGCAAGAGAGCCAGCTTCTTCAGAGGCCAATCTGTCCTCGTATCGACTTGCTGAAGCCCCTTCAATCCTCCAAGCAACTCTGGAAAAGCCTCTTTTTTTGACTTCTCACCAAACTCCCCAACCAAACAAACTCCGACAGAGTCAGCCCCTCGCGCGTCCTCGGATACTCCGAAAAATAGGTGACATTAATCGGCAAGGCTGGAATCCGGTATTCCTCTTCTCCGGATTTCCGATCCGCCAAAACATCATTCAGGAGATATCCGCACCCCAAACCAAGAAATCCCAAAAAGACCGCCCATTTCATCCCTCAATCCCCCCGGTATTTGAAAAATTCCTCAGCCTCCAATGTGACTTCATTCCCCTTGCCCTTACCCCTCCGTCCCCTAATCTTCCGGCTTCTCCGCCATGCACCGTCTTTTCGTCGAAAAAACCGCTCCTTTCGCCAGCGAATCCGCCCATCTCATTGCCGATCTCCGCAATAACCTTGAGATCGATTCCATCAAGTCCGCTCGCATCGTCCAGCGATACGACCTCGATGGCCTCTCCGACGATGAGTTCACGAAAGCCTCCCAGCTCATCCTTTCAGAACCCCAGGTCGAGACCTCCGTAACCAATCTTGAGCTCGCATCTGACGAAACCGCCTTCGCCGTGGAATTCCTCCCCGGCCAATTCGATCAGCGCGCCGACTCCGCCGCCCAGTGCGTCCAAATTCTCACGGGAAAAGACCGACCATTCGTTTCCTCCGCCCGCATCCTGATCTTCAAAGGCACCCTTTCCGATGACGATCTCGCCGCGATCAAAAAATATCTCATCAACCCCGTCGATTCCCACGAGGTTTCCGTCAGCAATGACTACCAGCGCACCGAGTCGCCGGAGCCCGACGACGTTGCCATCCTCGAAGGATTCAACAGCAAGTCCGAAGCAGACTTCGACACCTACCGCTCCGAGCTCGGCCTCGCCATGTCGACCGCCGACCTCGTTCACACCCAGAAATTTTTCAAAGGAGAAGAGCGTGAGCCCACCATCACCGAGCTTCGTATGCTCGACACCTATTGGTCGGATCACTGCCGCCACACCACCTTCATGTCGAAGATCGCCAAAGTCACCTTTGATGAAGGCACCGAAGTGATCGAGGACACCTACAAGACCTACCTCCAAACCCGCGACGAGGTCTACGGGCCCGAGACCGACCGACCCGTCACCCTCATGGACATCGCCCTCATGGGCATGAAAGAGCTCCGCAAGTCAGGCGAGCTCGACAACCTCGAGGTCTCAAACGAAATTAACGCCGCCTCGATTGTCGTTCCTGCCGACGATGGCGAGGAATGGCTCGTACAGTTTAAAAACGAAACCCACAATCACCCCACCGAGATTGAACCCTTCGGTGGAGCCGCCACCTGCCTCGGCGGCTGCATCCGCGACCCCCTTTCCGGTCGCTCCTACGTCTACCAGGCCATGCGTGTCTCCGGCGCAGCCGACCCCCGCACTCCCTACGACGAGACCATTCCCGGCAAGCTGCCCCAGCGCAAAATCTGCCAGGAATCCGCTCACGGCTATTCATCCTATGGAAACCAAATCGGCCTCGCCACCGGTAAAGTCTCTGAAGTTTATCATCCCAACTACGCAGCCAAGCGCATGGAGATCGGAGCCGTCGTTGCGGCCGCTCCACGCAAGAATGTCTTCCGCGGGGGCCCTGCCACCGGCGACTTCATCCTCCTCATCGGTGGCCGCACCGGTCGCGATGGCGTTGGAGGTGCCACCGGTTCCTCCAAGGAGCATACCGATGACGCACTCGATAATTCAGCCGAAGTCCAAAAAGGCGACGCCCCCACCGAGCGAAAAATCCAACGCCTCTTCCGCAATCCCGAACTCGCGCCCAAGATCAAAATCTGCAACGACTTCGGGGCAGGAGGCATCTCGGTCGCGATCGGTGAAATCGCCGACAGCCTCGACATCAACCTCGATGCCGTCCCTAAAAAATATGACGGGCTCGACGGCACCGAGCTCGCCATTTCAGAATCACAGGAGCGTATGGCCATCTGTGTCGATCCTTCGGAAGTTGATTACTTCATCGCTGAATCCGACAAGGAGAACCTCGAGTGCGTGCACGTCGCAACCGTGACCGACACTGGCCGCCTCCGCATGACCTGGCGCGGCAAAACCATCGTCGATCTCACTCGCGAATTCCTCGACACCAATGGCGTCCAACAGGAAGCCATCGTTCACGTCGAAAATATCGGCTCGGAAAGCCCGCTCGGATGCGTCGCTTTCGAAAGCTTCGAAGAAGCACTCGGCGACCTCAACATCGCCTCTCAAAAAGGCCTTGGCGAAATGTTCGATTCCTCCGTCGGCGCTGGAACAGTCCTCGCTCCCTTTGGTGGAAAATTCCAACGCACTCCGGTCGATGCAATGGTGGCAACTCTCCCTTTCTTAGAAGGCCACAGCGAGGTCTGCACCCACATGGCTTGGGGTTTCAATCCCAACATTGCCACCTGGTCACCTTATCACGGAGCGGCCTATGCCGTCACCGAATCGGTCTGCCGCGCCGTCGCTTCGGGCGCCAAGCTCAGCGACATCCGGCTTACCCTTCAGGAATACTTCCCCAAACTCGGTGACGACCCATCCCGCTGGGGCCTGCCCTTCGCCGCCCTCCTCGGAGCATTCAAAGCCCAGCACGAACTCCGCCTCGCCGCCATCGGCGGCAAGGACTCAATGTCCGGCACTTTCAACGACATCGACGTCCCTCCAACCCTCGTCTCCTTCGCACTTGCTCCCGGAAGTACGAAACACGTCATATCTCCTGAATTCAAAAAAGCGGACTCTCTTATTTCCCTGATAGAGATCCCAAGGGATGCCAACGACCTCCCCAATTTCGCAAAACTAATAGAAGTCGCCGACCTCCTTCACACCGGGTTACCTCTCGCTGTCCATACTCTTGACCATGGCGGCATCGCCACCGGACTCAGCAAGATGGCCTTTGGCAATCACCTTGGCGCCACCATCGACACCGACCTTGATCTTTACCAGGAGCGTTTCATTTCTTTTCTCATCGAGTCCGAATCAGAAATTCCAGGAGCGACCCTCATCGGAAAAACCCAAGCGGAGCCCTTCATTCAAATTGGTGCAGAGAAACACGCTCTCGAAGACCTTCACGAAACCTGGAGCGAGCCTCTCGCCGACGTCTACCCGGAAACTTCAGACCCTTCCACCAGCGAAGCTCAAGTCTTCACTTCAACCTTGAGCGTTGGACGTTCGACCTTGAACGTTCCAAAGCCAAAGGTTTTGATCCCCGCGTTCCCGGGCACCAACTCCG
The DNA here is from genome assembly GCA_913060685.1 of uncultured Verrucomicrobiales bacterium. Taxonomy (GTDB): domain Bacteria; phylum Verrucomicrobiota; class Verrucomicrobiia; order Verrucomicrobiales; family Akkermansiaceae; genus SW10. The sequence continues at coordinate 4,328 of CAJXVQ010000058.1, read as the reverse complement.
AATACGACAGCGCAAAAGCCTTCACTCTGGCCGGAGCAGAATCTCACATCGAGATCTTCCGCAATCTCACGCCAGCCGCAGTCGAAGAGTCATTGAAGGCCCTCGCCAATCAGATCAAATCCTCACAAATCCTCATGATTCCTGGTGGCTTCTCGGCTGGTGATGAACCGGCAGGCTCCGGTAAATTCATCGCGACAATTCTCCGTAATCCGGAGGTGGCGGATGCCGTCATGGATCTATTGAAAAACCGCGACGGACTGATTCTCGGTATCTGTAATGGCTTCCAGGCCCTCGTCAAAACCGGCCTCGTTCCATATGGCGAGATTCGAGATCCGCAACCCGGCGCTCCGACACTCACCTATAACGACATCGGACGCCATATCGCCCGCTATGCCACGACCCGGATTAGCTCCACGCTCTCCCCATGGTTATCAGGCACAGAGGCGGGAGACCTTCACAACATCCCCTTCTCTCATGGAGAAGGGAAATTCTACGCCAGTGAAGAAGACATTCAAATGCTTGCCGCCGCCGGACAGATCGCGACCCAGTATACCGATCTCGATGGTAACCCAACTATGAATCCCGGGTGCAATCCGAATGGTTCCATCCACGCCATCGAAGGGATCACCTCACCCTGCGGACGGGTCCTCGGCAAGATGGGCCACACCGAACGCCGCGGTCCTGACGTTGGCCAAAACATCTCAGGCAATCTCCACCAGCCTCTCTTCAAAGCCGGTGTGGGTTACTTCGCTTAAAACTCCGTTCGTAATTTCCTCGTTCATCAGGCTAGCCCGGATTGGTTGCCCGTGATAGAGGACGCCCCGTGTCCGAGTTCCCCAGCCCAAAACGTCGCAGCCTTCCCGAGTGGATGCGCGACCGGCTGGATGACCAGCAACGCTTTCTGGCCCTCTGCATCTTGTGCGGATTGATCTGCGGATTGGTGGGAGTCGGCTTTCATTACGCGATCCACGGACTCTTCGGTTTGGTCTGGTGGTTTGCCCGTTCGCAGACGTTTTGGGGATTCATCACGGTGATGCTTTGTGCTCCCACCCTCGGAGGTTTACTCGTCGGGATCGCCGTTCAAAAATGGGCTCCCCAGTGTGCGGGAAGTGGCATTCCCCAAACAAAGGCCGCCTATTTTAACAAGGGAGGGAACATCTCGGCTCGCACCGGTATTTGGCGTTTCTTTCTCGGAATCCTTTACGTCGGCCTCGGAAACTCCCTTGGTCGCGAAGGCCCAACCGTTCACGTCTCAGCCGCGGTGGGATCAAAGATCGGGCGCTGGGGATTTCGCGATCCCGCCCGGAAACAAGCCATGGTGCCGGTCGGAGTTGCCGGTGGTATCGCGGCCGCTTTTAACGCACCCATCGCGGCCATCATGTTCGTCTTCGAGGAACTCCTCGATGACTTCTCAACCAAAGCCCTCGGCGGCATTGCCATTGCCGTTGTCATTGCCTCCACCGTCTCCCGCATGATCCTGGGCGAAGATCCGATTGTCCAAACCCACCTCGGTCTTCATTACCAAACGTCCCTGTGGATGCTCGTCGCCATTCCCCTCGGGGTGGTCGCGGGTCTCTTCGGCCCGCTATTTACCGGCTCCATCCTGCGACTGCGCCAGTTCCTCAAAACCCGGAAACGCTACCCTCTCTGGCTTCGGCCAGCCACCGGCGGACTCGTGATTGGGTGCCTCGGCTTAAGCGCCTGGCTCCTCACCGGAATGCTCGGCACCCAAACCAAGGATGTTTTTAGCGTTGGTTACGACAGCCTTGAACTCGCCTTCGAGGCAAAGCTCGCCTTTGGCGTCTTGGCCGTTCTCTTCGTCTTCAAAGGCCTCGCTGTCGTCATCAACTACGCCACCGGCGGGTCCGGCGGTCTTTTCTCGCCCACCCTTTTTCTCGGCGGGATGATCGGAGGAATGGCCGGGATGGGGTTGGCCGCCTTACAGGAAGTCTTCCCCCTCCCCGGATATCCCGGCGATCAACATGTCATCGGAGCCTGTGTTCTCCTGGGAATGGGGGCCCTCTTCGGTTCGGTCATTCGGAATCCCCTGACATCTCTCATCATGATCTTCGAGATGACGGGCACCTACTCCCTGATTCTTCCACTCATGGTTGGCAACCTGATTGCCTGGGCCATTGCCAGCAAATTGAGCAGTGTCTCGATCTACAATGCGCTTCTCCTGCAAGATGGCATTTCCCTCCGCCACCTCCCCAGCTATCGCGGCTCGCAAGACTATGCCAAGCTCCCCGTCAGCACGATCATGACTCACGATGTCGAGAGCCTTCCAGCCTGTGACACGGTGCAAGAAGTCCGACTCGAACTCAAGGGACGCCCCCAGCGCCACCACGGATATCCAGTCGCTGATGACGATGGCAAACTTTGCGGCATCGTGACACGCGCCGAGATCCAGCAAGCAACCCCGGAGATGACGATCGCCGATATCATCAGCGAACAAGACCTCTTCGTCGTCGATACCAATTGCTCCATCCGTGATGCCGCCAACCACCTGATCACCCGGAGCTACCAACAAGTCCCGGTGGTCAGTCCGACCAATCCCGAGAAAATGGTGGGAATTCTCACCCTCAATGACATCTCCCGGCAGCAAAATGCCTCCGATCACGCCCTTTGAATTTTCAGGATGAAGATTTCTTTACGGTGATCCCCATTCCGTCCTCGGACACGATCCGAACCCCTTCGCCCTTCGAGATAAAGACTCCTTCCGAGAGGACCTCGACAACTTCACCATCGATTTCAGCTTTCCCTGATGGCCTCAGATTACTGACCGCCACTCCCGTCATCCCGACACGATCGCTCGTATGATCGCCCTCCGAGCCATTCCCGCGTTCCAGCGACCCAGGCAACATTGTATCTCCGATAAATTTCAATCGGGGGAGGTATTTCATCATGAGAAAGAAAAGGCCCAGTGAGCCGAAAATCCCAATCGCCAAATTCTGAGCCGGATTACCAAGGGCATCCAAAAGGTCGCTGCCACCAGATCCGCCCCACTGGTAAGTATGCCACTTGACGCCATCGAGCATCGAAAAGATCAAGGATCCAACCACCATCAGGAGGCCTGAAATTCCAGCGACTCCAAAACCCGGAATGACAAAAACCTCGACAGCAATCAGAGCGATTCCAATCACAAAAACCGCAACCAATTCATACCCCCCATATTCCCGGCCATGTAGTTTCCAAAGAAGAACAAGGAAAACGCCGAAAGACAAACAATCCCACCGATCCCAAACCCCGGCGTCTTAATCTCGAAATATCCGCCGGCCAAGCCCACCAGAATTAGTAAACTCGAGTAGCTCGCTATCCACCACGCTAACATTTCAAAGCCCGCCGGAGTCGCCTCAACGACTTCGAGATTCTCCCAGCCCTCGGCTTTCAAGACATCTTCGAGAGACTCAACCTCAGCTTTTGCCAACAGTGGTCCGTCATCCATCATCTTGGTGGCCTCGGTGGAATTCAGGTTCAGAAGCCCGCCGGGCTTCACCACAACATCCCCCACCTTGCGCTCTTCCTCGCTCAAAAACATCATCGCCTCAATCACCTCAGGTCGGTGATTTTTCTGCTTGGCAATGTAGCGGACTTGAGCTCCAAAGTAGCTTTCCAGTTTCGCCCGCATCACGGGATCGATTTCAGCGCCCGAGCCATTCACAATTGCCGAAGAGCCAATTTTTGATCCCGGCGTCATATAGATCCGGTCGGTCGCGATCGCAATAAATGACCCCGCACTGATCGCGTTCGGATTCACGAAAGAAATTGTCGGTATTCCCACGTTGGCAACCTGCGTCATGAGCTCCTCGGTGGGAAAGGCGAGTCCGCCCGGGGTATCGAGGTCAAAAATGATCCCCTTCGCTCCCTCTTCCTTCGCCCGCTCCAGCACGCGCTCCCAGAATTTAAAGCTCTGACCGTTGGAGAGATCTTCTTTGCCCACTTCGATCCGAATAATCTTACCGGCATAGCTTTCCTCATCAGACTTCCCGAAGACCTTTTGATCCTGCCCGAAAAGCACCCCGAGACCGGCCAAAATGTAAAAAACCACTGCTTTCATGCCAGTAACCTAACCCAAGGCTGGCGAAGTCCAAACATCCGATTCACACTCCTTCGGTGGGCCTCATTCCTCCAGAGACAATCGAACAAGTCCTCGCCGCGACGGATATTGTCGATCTTATCGATTCCTACATCCCGCTCAAGCGGGTCGGATCGTCATTTAAATGTAACTGCCCTTTCCACAACGAAAAGAGCCCCTCTTTTCACGTCAATCAGGCGAGCCAATACCTGTCTCTTATACACATTCTCCGAGCCCACGAGACCGAGGCTGA